>CAYSKY010000198.1:323-6254 GCA_964431425.1 uncultured Burkholderiales bacterium | reverse complement strand
GCGTCGGGGTGGACGACATGAAATCGAACGTGGAGAGCACGTTGTAGAACTCGATGGCGCGCGCTTCGCGTTCCACTTCGTTCAGTGCGAGGCCCATGGCGACGCGCATGTAGAACGCTTGCGGCAGTTCGATGCGCTGTTCATCGATGTGGATGAAGTAGCGGTCGTACAGGGTTTGCAGGCCTAGGTACGTGAACTGGTTGTCGCGCTCAGCGTTCAGCGCTTCGCCGAGTTTTTTCAGGTCGTACTGCGCCATTTTTTCATCGAGCAGCTCAGCCTGGATGCCGCGCTTGATGTAGCCGGGGAAGTAATCGGCGTAGCGTGCCTGCATGTCGTGCGGCATCACTTCTTCGCCGAGGATTTCCTTGCGGATGGAGTGCATCAGCAAACGCGAGGACACCTTGTTGTACGCCGGATCCTTTTCGATCAGCGCGCGGGCGGCCATGGTGGCTGCCTTGAACACTTCTTCCTGCGGCACGCCGTCGTACAGGTCGCGCAGGGTGGCTTCGAGGATCTGCTTCGGGTTGACGAATTCGCCAAGGCCGTCGCAGGCTTCTTCGATCAGTGTGGACAGGGCTTCCACGTCCAGCGGGCGATGGCCACCGTTGATGGTGACGTTGATACCGGCAGCTGCGCCGGCCAGAGCCTCGGGCACCTTGGCGGCGCGCTCGGCTGCACGTTCGGCAGAACGTTTGTCGCGATACAGCACATAGGAACGGGCCACTTCATGGGCGCCGCCGCGCATGAGCGCGAGCTCGACCTGGTCCTGCACTTCTTCGATATGGAAGGTGCCGCCGGAGGGCTTGTGGCGGATGAGGGCATTCACCACCTGCCCGGTGAGCTGCTGCACCATGTCGCGCATGCGCGCGCTGGCGGCTTCCTGCCCGCCATTGACGGCAATGAAAGCCTTCGTCAGGGCGACGGCGATCTTGTTCGGTTCGAACGGAGCAACTGCGCCGTTACGACGGATGATCTTGTAATCCGAGTATCTCGATTCGGCGGAATCGGTAGTCGTGTTACTCACAGGTGCTGCAGTCAGGCCAATTGCGGGATTCGCCGGATGAATATCGGATGCCAGTCGCATGAGGGGGTCTCCTTGTGACGTATTTTTTGTAATGGAATCAAAAACTTGTTGTGGTGCCCTGCTTTACTGCGGGTACTTCCTGGCGGCGGGGTCCGGGTTTTTTTTCGGCAGCCGAACACGGGGAGGATTGAAAAGCCCACAACTTTTCCACCGTGCGTCCCAACGTTGTACATAGGTTGGGAACAGAAGCATCCACAGCTCACACAATATCTAGTGCCTGCATGGGTAAGCCGCCACTATATCGTGCGCTTTCATGGGAATGCAACAGTAATTTTAAATGTTGCTTTTCACGCACAAAAACAAGCACTTATGAGGCCCAAAACGGCCAAAATCGGGCGTGGAACTTAATGTGAAACATTAAGTTTGAAAAGGTCCAATAAATACGCCATTTCCAGGGCAAAAAGTGCCGGAAACCCGCGCCAATGCTAGGGTTTGTGTGGTGCGCCAATCGCCGAAAAAAGCGCCCAGGGCGCGCTCGAGGCCTGGCGGCACGCGCAAAGAGCCGCAGAACGGGGGAATCGCAGGGAAAAAGTCCCGCGCTGCGGGCCGGCCATGCCCTTCACCGGGGGAGTGATGTCGGGGGGCCGACCCGTGGCGGGATCGTGTGCGCCGCGTAACGATGCGACGCTGGAGCGCTGGCGTTAGAACACCGAGCGGATGAGGTTGGAAGACAGCGTCGCGCCACCACCGCTGGTGACGGCGGTAATGCGTGCACTGTTCGGGCCGTCGATTTGGATGCTGACCACCCCACGCGGCCCGATGGTGGCCAGTGCTACCGGGCAGCCGGTGAACGGTGGCAGGCACACCACCGAATTCGCGCCGGTTTCATAGAGTGTGCCGGTGGCCACAGTCCCGCCGGACTGCCACTGCACGCCTTGAATGGTGAACCAGCGCGGATTGCCCTGGTTGTCGTACACGTACCACGTGCCGAACACCTGGTCGCTACCGGTGCTGGCATGCATGAAGGTCAGGCCCGAACCAAGCGTGGCCGGGTCGTACCACATGCCGGAGAGGTCGATCTGCGATCGGTTACCGAGCGGGAAGCGGGTGCGGATGATTGTTTCCGCATACAGGGCGCCAAAATTGGATATCACGAGCACCCGCAAGTCGCCCTCGGTGTCCGGTGTGATTTGTACGGTACTGGTCTGCTGCATCAAACCGTCGCATTGAATCGCGTTGCTGAGGTTCAGTCGAACGCTGACCGTGCGATTGCGCGCGTTGGTCTGGCCGACGATTTCGGCCCCCAGATTGCAGCCGGCGATGTACCGGATGGTCAACGTACGAGGCACGCCGGGCGCGGCCACAGCCGGTTGAACTTCGAGTGCCGCGACGAGAGTGGATATGCCCTGCGCGCGCACGGCAGACGGAAGAGCAATGACGCCTAGCAGCATGACGAGGGCCGCACTGGCGCGGCCAATGCCTGCGAACCGCCAAAAAAGGTTTTTGGTGTTCATGGTCAGATCTCCGCCCGGATCGCGTCTGACGCAAAGATCACCGCGCCATCCGTGGAAAGTGCTTCAACCCGAATGGAATTGGTATCGTTGATGGTCACCCGGACGCGGCCGACCAGGCTGATCTGGCCGAGTGCCGCCGGACAGGCGGTGAACGTGATCGGGCAATTCGCCGGCGCGGTGGTGGCATAGAGCGAGCCGACGAGCCTCCGGCCCCGCGCTTCCCATGCCGCGTTCTGGATGGTGTACCAGCGCGGCTTGCCGGTGGCGTCGTAGACATACCAGGTGCCGAACACCATGTTGTCGCTTGACCGGCTGTGCACGAACGTCAGGCCCGAGCCGTTCGAGGCCGGGTCGTACCACAAGCCGGAAATATTGAATGCAGAACGGTTGTCGTCGCTGGCGCGCGTGTCGATCACGCTTTCCGCGAGCACCTCGCCGTCGACATTGATGACCAGCAGCCGGTGGCTGCCGCGCACGGTCGGCGTGTAAACGGTGGTCACGGTGTAAGGCAGGTACGCCGCCGGACAGGGGAGCAGCGTCATCGGCAGGATCAGTTGTGCGACCACACTGCGCCGGGCCTCCTCGCCGTTGCCTGAGGCAATGCGTGCGCCGCCGGGGACGCAACCAGACCATACGCCGGAAATAGTTATTTCACGTGCGACCCCGATATCGGCCACAGCCGGCGAAATCGTTATGCGGGCGACGCGCTCCGGCAGGATCAGCGACGGGGACGTGGTCTGCGCTTGCGCGCCGGCCGCGGCCATCAACAGCAGCGCGGCCGCCATTGCCGCAGCGTGGCGACAAATCGTGGAAACGATCGAATCAATGCCGTGCATACAACACTCCTTTGCAATCCCCCCTGGTTTGCGATAATCTGTTGCTGCGGGAATTATTCCCGCATTTCAAAACAAATGCAAGCCCCCGGCCAAACAGCAAACAACATTCGCGCCCACCCGGCGTTTCCGGCGGCAGGCGCGGGCGCGTCTTCATTTGCTTTGTCGAACCGGCACGGGAATAATTCCCGCACCCGTCCCGCGCCGCCCATGCCCTCCCCCTCCCAAGATTCGCCGGAAAGCCGCAACACCCGCACGCTGCTCGACACCATCGCGCGGCTGCTGGGGCCGATCGTGCGGCTGCTGATCGCACGCGGTATTTCCTATCAGGTGACGAGCGAATTGCTCAAGCGCGTTTATGTGGACAGCGCCCGCCGCCACTTCGCCGATGACGATGCGACCGGCACGCGCCTGTCGTTGCTGACCGGCCTCAACCGCAAGGAGATCCGCCGGCTCACCACCGACGCCGAGGCGGAGTTCCGGCCGGAGGACATCGCCTCGTTTGCGTCGGCCACCCATGCGGTGTGGCGCAGCGTGCGCCGCTGGCGCGATCGCGACGGCAATCCAAAGCCGCTGCCGCGGCGCGGCAGCGGCCGGCAGGCTTCATTTGATGAACTGGTGCGCTCCATCACGCTCGACCACCGCCCCGCCGCCGTGCTCGAGGAACTGGTGCGGCTGGGCTATGCGCACGAGGACGAGGACGGCCTCGTACACCTGAATGCACAGGCATTTCTTACGCAGCGCAGTTTCAGCGACAAGCTGCTGCCGCTGGGCGAGAACCTGGAGGACCACGCCAATGCCGCCGTGGCCAATGTACTTGCACCGCAGCCGCAGTTCCTGGAGCGTTCGGTGTTTTCCGACGAACTATCCGAGGAGTCGGTCGCCGCGCTTGCCACCAAAACGCAGGCGCAGTGGCAGCGGGTGCATGACGAGACGGTCAAGCAGGCCATTGCTGCGGAAACTCGCGATGCCAAGGCCGGGCGCGACGGCAACATGCGTATACGTGTAGGCATGTATTTCTACGCTGAGAAGAAGGATTCGAAATGAGCAAGTTGAAGCCTGTTCATCCATCGCCTCGCGACTTACTCCTGGGCTGCGCCCTGCTGATGGCGGGGTGCGGAGGCGGAGGTGGCGGCGAAACCAAGACCGGCTCCAACGGCACCGGCGTTGCAGCGCCCACCCCCGAAATCCTGGCAGCAGCCGGCCCCATCACCGCGCTCGGCCCGACCGGCGTCGGCAGCATCACGTTTGACGATGGCACCGCCAGCATCAACATCGACAGCAACTTTTTGCAGGCGCCGGCCCTGTTGCGCCTTGGCATGTTTGCGGAGGCGGGCGGCACGATAGTCGCCAACAGCAGCAGTGGCACCGCAACCAAAGTGGCGGTGCAAAGTGT
Source organism: uncultured Burkholderiales bacterium (assembly GCA_964431425.1). Lineage (GTDB taxonomy): Bacteria > Pseudomonadota > Gammaproteobacteria > Burkholderiales > Usitatibacteraceae > UKL13-2. Next base: position 1,487 of record CAYSKY010000198.1, on the reverse strand, counting down.
GGTGGTGGGCCCGGTCGCCAGCGTCAACCCGGCCACCCGGCAGCTGACGCTTGTTTCCATCACGGTTCAAGCGGACCAGAACACGATCCTCGACGGCCTCACGGGCCTTGCCAGTCTCGCACCGGGTGCGCCGCTGGAAGTGCATGCGCTGAGCCAGCCGGGTACCGGCGTGCTGCGCGCCACACGCATCGTCGCTCTCGCAGCACTTCCGGCAGGCCCCGCCACCGCCGAAGTTCTGGGCGCCGCAACCGGGGTGACCGAGACGTCGTTCAATGTTGCCGGTGTGCGCGTGGTTTCCACCGGCTCCTCGTTTGTGGTGGGCGGGTCGGTGGTGCTGCCTTCGCCGCGCCCGCCGGTTTCCACACTGGCCGAGGGCTCGCGGGTGCGGGTGATCGGTAACTTCGACGCCGCCACCAACACCATTGCCGCCACCCGTGTCATTGGCGGCCTTGCCCCGGTCCGCAACGATGACACGACCATCGTGCTCGATGGCGTGGTGCAAAGCGTGTCAGCCCCCGGCCGGTTCCGGCTGAACGACACCGATGTGGACGCGGCGGCGGCCGGTGGCAGCGCGATCACGGCGGGTACGCGTGTGCAGTTGTCGGGTCGCAAAGCCGCCGGTGTGCTGACCGCCAGCCAACTGAAGATCATCAACCCCGCCGACGTGCTGGAATTCACGGTGCAGGGGCCGGTCAGCGAGTTTGTCTCGACGGCCGCATTCAAGGTGCGCGGTGAATTGATCGATGCCTCGCTCGCCGCGGTATCCGGCGGCACGGCGGCGGAGCTGGCGAACGGCCGACGCGTGCTGGTGCGCTGCCATGCCGGGCCCGGCAAACTGCTGGCGACCCAGGTGACGCTGCTGCCCTGAGCAGCGCCGCGTTGCCGGCCCTAACCCGCCGTCAGGTAACGCCGCGCGAATTCAGCTGCGGGTACCGGCGGCCCGTTGAGAAATCCCTGGTACTGGTCGCAGTGCAGATCGGTCAGCAGCTCTTTCTGGTTGACGGTTTCCACGCCCTCGGCAACCACCTTCAGTTTCAGTGAGTGACCGAGCGCCACGATGGCCTCGATGATGGCGGCATCATCGAGATTGGTCTCGACGTCGCGCACGAAACTCTGGTCGATCTTTAGCGTGTCGACATGGAAGCGCCGCAGATACGCCAGCGA
>CAYSKY010000198.1:0-313 GCA_964431425.1 uncultured Burkholderiales bacterium | reverse complement strand
AAGTCGTCGATGGCGATGGTGACGCCCAGGTCGGACAGCTGCCGCAGCATGTCGATGTTCTCGTCCACGTTGTTCATCAGCATGCTTTCGGTGATTTCCAGTTCCAGTGCATCGGGCGGCAGGCCGGCCGCCACCAGGGCATCACGCACCGTGCGCGGCAGGCTCTTGTTGAACTGACCAACTGAAAGATTGACGGCGATGGCCAAGCCGGCACCACCGGCCGCGCGGCGCCATTCGCTGCATTGCTGACAGGCGCGATTGAGCACCCATTCCCCCAGCGGCACGATCAACCCGGTCTCCTCGGACACGGGGA
>CAYSKY010000197.1:0-6260 GCA_964431425.1 uncultured Burkholderiales bacterium | reverse complement strand
ACGCGGGCCATCGGCTGGCACCATGGCTCGGTCATTTGATGGTGTCGCGGCAGGAAACGGCCCGGCCACTGCTTACGCCCGGCGAGGTCATGCAGTTGCCGCCCGACGACGAGGTGGTGATGGTGTCAGGCCATCCACCGATCAAGGCCCAGAAGATTCGCTACTACCTGGATGCGAATTTCAAGACGCGCATTCAGGCGCCGCCGCCATTGCGGGCGGGGCATTACGCCGATGTACCGGCACCACGACCCGACGACTGGACCGGACTGGCCATCATCGCTGCACCGATTCCGGGTGTGGTTTTCCCCGCACACGGTGAGGCCATCGACGACGGCGGTCACCAGCAGCAGCCGGAACTGGCCGAAGTCGCGTTCATGCCGGAACCCGAACACGCGGTGGACGATCTGGGCCTGCTCGATGACGACGACCTGCCGCTACCCCTGCCCACCCAGCTCGATCCACGGCTGCAACGTACGGCGCGGCTGGCCGCCCTCGACCCTGACGATGGAATCGCGCTATGAGCCGCACCCGCCTGAACCTCTTCATCGAACCCGAGCACGCCAGGCGGCTGGACGAGCTGGCGACCATGAAGGGCTTGTCCAAGTCATCGATCATCGCCGCCGCATTGGCCTCTTTCCTGTCACCCGATTCCGGCGACCAGCGCGAAGCGGCTATCGCCAAGCGGTTGGATCGCTTGTCGCGCCAGCTCGACAAGCTGGAGCGGGACCAGAACATCCTGATCGAAACGCTGGCGCTCTACGTGCGCTATTTCCTCACTGTCAGCACCCCCGTGCCGGAAGCACATCAGGAAGCGGCACGCGCCCAGGGACGGGCGCGCTTCGAGCAGTTCATCGAACAACTCGGCCGGCACTTGCTGCGCGGGCGCAGCCTGATCAAGGACGTGGTCGAGGAAATCCAGCCCGATCAGAACCAGTTCTTCGGCTTACAGGAAAATGCCAACACCGTGTCGTCAACAGACGAACCGGGAGCACCGTCATGAGCAGCGCGCCGCGCGATCAGGGCTTGTCGGCATCGCTGGAGCGTCGCGTGCTCATGCTGCGCACGGCAATGGGGCCGGACATCGCCAAGGCACTGAACGATCCCGACGTGGTGGAAGTCATGCTGAACCCCGACGGTTCGCTGTGGGTGGATCGACTGGGCAGTGGCCGCGAACCGCTCGGCGTCAGCCTCACGCCAGCCGATGGCGAGCGCATCATCCGCCTGGTCGCAGCCCACGTGGGCGCCGAGGTGCATGCGGGCAAGCCGCTGCTGTCGGCCGAATTGCCCGAGACCGGCGAACGTTTCGAGGGCGCGCTGCCACCGGTGACGCCGGGGCCGGTCTTCGCACTGCGCAAGCGCGCGGTCGGTCTGATCCGGCTCGACGCCTATGTGGCCGACGGTATCCTGACCGAGGCTCAGGCGGAATTTCTGCGTAACGCGGTGCGCGAGCGCCAGAACATCCTGATCGCGGGTGGCACGAGCACCGGCAAAACCACGCTGGCGAACGCCCTGCTCGACGAGGTCGGGGCCACCGGCGACCGCGTGATCGTGCTGGAAGACACGGTGGAGCTGCAATGCACGGCGCGCGACCATGTACCGCTGCGCACCCGTGCTGGCATCGTGACCATGGCCGAGCTGGTGCGCTCGACATTACGGCTGCGGCCAGACCGCATCGTCGTGGGTGAGGTGCGCGGCGCCGAAGCTCTGGATCTGCTCAAGGCCTGGGGCACCGGCCATCCGGGAGGTATCGCGACCGTCCATGCCGGTTCCGCTGCGGGCGCGTTGCTGCGCCTGGAACAACTGATCCTCGAAGTCGCCGTGACGCCACCGCGTGCCCTGATCGCCGAGGCCGTGAACGTCATCGTCTACATCGCCGGTCGCGGCCATGCGCGCCGCGTGCAGGAAATCGCCCGCGTCATCGGCTTCGACAGCCACGGCTACCAACTCAGCGCCGAACTGATGCCTTCCGTCCCTTTACTTTCATCAACTCCCGGAGAACCGTCATGACGACTTCACGTATTTCCGTAAAACCTGCCTTGCAATTCGTTGCTCTCGCCGCACTGCTGCTGGCTATCGCCGTTCCCGCGCATGCGGCGGGGTCGAACATGCCGTGGGAGGCGCCACTGCAATCCGTGCTAGAGTCCATCCAGGGGCCGGTGGCCCGCATCATCGCGGTGATCGTCATCATCACGACCGGCCTTGCGCTGGCGTTTGGCGACACCTCGGGTGGCTTTCGCAAGCTGGTGCAAATCGTCTTCGGCCTGTCCATCGCGTTTGCCGCGTCGTCATTCTTCCTGACCTTCTTCAGTTTCAGCGGCGGAGCGGTGCTGGCATGAACGCACTGCACGCCGACCTGCCCGGCTTCGAGGTGCCGCTGCACCGTTCTTTGACCGAACCGATCCTGCTGGGCGGCGCACCGCGCACTGTGGCGATTGCCAACGGCACGCTGGCCGCCGCCGTGGGGCTCGGGCTGCAACTCTGGCTGCCCGGCATGGTGCTGTGGATTGTCGGGCACTCGCTGGCCGTGTGGGGCGCGCGACTGGATGCGCAGTTCATGGCGGTCTTCGCGCGGCACATCAAGCATCGGCAACTTCTGGACGTGTGAGGGCTATCCCATGATGCACCTTGCCGAATACCGCAAACGTCCCGCGCTGCTGGCCGACTGGCTGCCCTGGGCAGGACTGGTCGCGCCCGGCGTCGTACTCAACAAGGACGGCTCGTTCCAGCGCACGGCACGGTTTCGCGGGCCTGATCTGGACAGCGCGACGCAGGGTGAACTGGTCGCGACCTCTGCACGATTGAACAACGCGTTGCGTCGGCTTGGTTCCGGCTGGGCGCTGTTCGTGGAGGCCGAACGGCGCGAAGCGGCGAACTACCCGGAATCGGTGTTTCCCGAGCCGCTATCCTGGCTGGTCGATGAAGAGCGCCGCGCCGCATTCGAGGAGGCCGAGAGCCACTTCGAGAGCGCGTACCACCTGACGCTGCTGTATCTGCCGCCCGAGGAATCGACTGCCCGCGCCGCGAAGCTGCTGTACGAGAATACCAGGGTCGAAGGCGTGGATTGGCGCGATCGGCTGGAGGGCTTCGTGTCGGAGACCGAACGCTTCTTCGGTTTGCTTGAAGGCGTGATGCCGGAAATAGATTGGCTCGATGATGGCCAGACCCTGACCTACCTGCATGCCTGCGTGTCCACGCGCCGGCATCCGGTGGCAGTGCCCGAGGTACCGATGCACCTCGATGCGCTGCTGGCTGATGAGCCATTGACCGGTGGCCTTGCGCCCATGCTTGGCAGCCAGCATCTGCGCATGGTATCGGTGCGCGGCTTTCCGACTTCGACCTGGCCCGGCCTGCTCGACGACCTGAACCGCCTGGGCTTCGCCTACCGCTGGAACACACGCTTTCTGTGCCTTGATAAGGCCGAGGCCGAGCGCGAGCTGGGGCGTTTGCGCCGCCAGTGGTTCGCCAAGCGCAAAAACATCGCAGCGCTGCTGCGCGAAACCATCTTCCAGCAGGAAAGCCCGCTGGTCGATTCCGATGCGTCGAACAAGGCGGCCGATGCCGATGCCGCTTTGCAGGAACTGGGCGGCGATCAGGTTTCGTTCGGCTACGTCACGGCCACCGTCACCGTGCTCGATGCCGATGCGGCCGCCGCCGACGAAAAGTTGCACGCGGTGGAACGGACGATCCAGGGCCGTGGCTTCGTGACCATTCCCGAAACCTTGAACGCGGTCGATGCCTGGCTGTCGTCGATTCCGGGACACGCCTACGCCAACGTGCGCCAGCCCATCGTCTCGACACTGAACCTCGCGCACATGATGCCGGTCTCCGCCGTGTGGGCAGGACAAGAGCGCAATGCGCATCTCGACGGCCCACCACTGATCGTGACGCGCACCGATGGCGCGACACCGTTCCGGCTGGTCACGCACATCGGCGACGTGGGCAACACGCTGGTGGTCGGCCCCATCGGCATGGGCAAATCGGTGCTGCTCGCCACGCTGGCAATGCAATTCCGCCGCTACCCCGGCTCGCGCATCTTCGCCTTCGACATGGGGCGTTCGATTCGCGCCACCGTGCTTGGGCTGGGTGGTGAGCATTACGACCTGGGTATTGATGGTGCCATCGCCTTCCAGCCGCTGGCCCGTATCGACCAGGACGGTTATCGCGCCTGGGCGGCCGAATGGGTCCAAGGCCTGTTGATTCACGAAGGCGTGGTTGTCGGACCGGCCGAGAAAGAGTCCGTATGGTCGGCACTGAACAGTCTCGCCAGCGCGCCGCTCGAACAGCGCACCCTGACCGGCTTGTCGGTACTGCTGCAATCGAATGCACTGCGACAAGCGCTGCAACCCTATGTGCTGGGTGGTGCGCACGGCAAGCTGCTCGACGCCGACCATGATCGGCTCGGTTGCGCCGACGTGCAAGCATTTGAGATGGAAGAACTGATGCACAGCAAGGCGGCCGCACTCGCGGTACTGCGCTACCTGTTCGCACGCTTCGAGGAACGACTCGACGGTGCTCCGACGTTATTGATCCTCGATGAAGCCTGGCTGTTCCTCGACGACCCGGTATTCGCCGCGCGCATCCGCCAATGGTTGAAGACGCTGCGCAAGAAGAACGTCTCTGTCATCTTCGCCACACAGTCGCTGGCGGACATCAAAGATTCCAGCATCGCCCCAGCCATCGTCGAGAGCTGCGTGAGCCGCATCTTCCTCCCCAACCCGCAGGCGACCGAACCGCAGATTCGCGTCATCTATGAAGGCTTCGGCCTCAACGCGCGGCAAATCGAGATCGTGGCAACCGCACAGCCCAAGCGCGATTACTACTACCAGTCGCGGCTCGGCAACCGCGTCTTCGACCTTGGCCTCGGGCCGGTGACGCTGGCGTTTGCTGGCACAGCCAAGCCCGAAGACCAGCGCGCCATCGATGTCGTTTCCGCGTCGATGCCGCCTGCGGACTTCGCAGCCGCCTGGCTGCGCCATCGCGGCCTCGATTGGGCTGCGGATCTGATCCCGTCGTTCCCCTTCACTACTCAGGAGAAGCAGCCATGAAGAAAACCTTGATTGCCATCGCCGCCACCGTACTCATGACCGTGATGCCCGCTGCTCAGGCTGCGTGGGTGGTCATCGACCCCTCAAACCTGACGCAGAACATCATGACCGCTGCGCGCACACTGGAACAGATCAACAACCAGATCAGGCAGCTCCAGAACGAAGCGCAGATGCTGATGAACCAGGCGAAAAACCTGACAGGCCTGAACTTCAGCGCGCTCAATGAACTGCGCTCGGCGCTGTCCGCTACGAACCAGTTGATCCAGCAGGCACAGGGGCTGGCCTTCAATGTGTCACAGATGGAAACCGAGTTCGCGCGGCTTTATCCCGATGCCTACACCGCCTCCGCCTCGGGTAGCCAGATGGCCACCGATGCGCGCACACGCTGGCGCAACTCATTGGAGGCGTTGCGCACCGCGACCAAGGTGCAATCGCAGGCGGTGCAGAACTTCGCGTCCGACGAGCAGACCTTGACCGACCTCGTGAACAACAGCCAGTCGGCGGTCGGTGCCTTGCAAGCCACACAGGCGACGAACCAGTTGCTCGCCTTGCAGGCCCGGCAGGCGATTCAGGCGCAGCAGCTTCAGATCACGCAAGACCGAGCCGCCGCGTTGGAACAAGCACGGCAGGTCGCGGTGCAAGAACGTGCCCGTGAAGTGCGCCGCCGCTTCCAGGGCGGCGGCACGCCCTATACGCCGTACACCGTCAACTACTACGGCAATTGAGAAAATTGATCATGAAAACCCTCCTCATCGTTGCCGCCTGCACCGTGCTGCTGGCCGCGTGCGGCAAGCCTGAACCCGCCGAGTCCGTCGAATCGCTGACGGCGAATCCGGAGCGCCTGAAGGAAGTCCGCGCGCAGTGCAAGGCCGACCACGACAAGGTGGGTGATGCCCTGTGCAACAGGGCCGCCGAAGCCACGCGGCGGCGCTTCATGGGCAGCGGCACGCCGTACACGCCCGTCCCACCGGCGGCACCACTTTCCGAACCGAAAGACTGAGCCATGAACGATCTGTCGGTCATCGACCACTTCCTCGATGTCTTCTCGCGCTACATCGATTCCGGTTTCGGACTGCTCGGTGGCGAGGTGGCGTTCCTGACCGCGACGCTGGTGGTGATCGACATGACGCTGGCCGGCTTGTTCTGGGCGATGGGCGGCGAGGACGTGATCGGTAGGCTGATCAAGAAGACGCTCTATGTCGGCGCGTTCGCTTT
>CAYSKY010000196.1:0-6269 GCA_964431425.1 uncultured Burkholderiales bacterium | reverse complement strand
CCGCTTGAACTTGCGGTCCCGCTTGCGGCGCGCCGTCGGGTCGATCGACAGTCGCAGCGTGGAGAAGCTGTCGAGTGTTACCCGGTTGTCGGTATTCAGTACCGCGGTGGCGCCGAGCGTGGTGCCAATGTTGCCCAGGATGAGCTCCCCATCGTCGCCAATACTGATCAGGCCCTGGCTGCCACCCAGAATATTGAAGGTGCCGGCTGTGACGTTGAAGACGCCGTTTTCGTTGGCCGCAATTTCGCCTTGATTGATGAAGTTGGTAAAGCTGCTGCTGGAACCCAGCAACGACGTGGTACCGCCATTCTTCACGACCAGGCGCCCGGACAACAGACCGCTGGTGCGGCTGATGGAGATGGGTGCACCGGGGATGATGGTGAAGAGGCCGCCGGAATTGACCAGACTGGCGCTGTCATTGATGACGATCTGTCCGTAGTGGCCGCTGGGCGCATACGACCAGCGCAGCTGAAAGTCCGAGGCCAGGCTACCTTGGCCAGTTAGCGTGAGCGCGGAATCGGGTTGCATGACCACCATGCTGGCCATCATGGTGTAGTCGGTCAGGGTGTATTCGGACGGCAGGGAGATGGTATTGCTGCCGCGGATATCCAGTGCCGGGGTGGTCACCTTGCCGGAGCCGGCGATATCGGCCGTGGCGTTGTTGAACGTCAGGCTGGAGTCAACGGTCAGGCGGGTGACGCCGAGACCGAGGCGCAGGTTACTGTTGAGAAAAGCGACGTCGCCTGATTGGAGCTTGGTGTCGGGACCGGCCAGTTCCAGTGTGGCGTTGTTCTGAAACGTCATCCGGCCGTAGGCACCTGACATCGGATTGGGCTGGCCAAAAGTCATGGACGATTCGTCCAGCTTGAGGGTGGCGCTGTCGATCAGCGCGGTGTTGTTGGTGCCATCAAAATAAAGCGAGTTGGTGTAGCCGCCGCTGGTACTGCCGACGCGGTACAGTGTCAGCCTCGACCCTGCACCGGAAACGTTCAGGGTGGCCGTGCCTCTGACGTCGATGCGCGTCCACCAGTTATTGATACTGGAATCGCCCGTGGCATTCAGATTGAAGCGGGCGCGGCTGTCGAAGATGGGCGGGTTGAGGCCGGTGATCGAGCCGTTGTTCAACGTGAGCGACATGTCGGGCGCCGGCGTGACGGCACTCGATGTGAAAAACCAGAGTGCGGTGTTGTCGTAATCCAGGTCGACGTTGTCAATCGTGACGTTGCGCAGCTTGATGAATCGATTTGCAGGCAGGTAGAAATCCGCCGCGCTGGTGGGGTTGGGATTGTCCACGGCGCCAGACACCCTGGCGGCTTTGCGCCCGGTACCGTTGGACGTCCAGGTGGTCGATTCCCAGCAGGGAAAGTACGCATACCAATGCGTCACATCCGACAACACGTAGAACGTATTTCCCACGTAGAAGCTTCCTGCGCCAACGGTAGGATTGCGCGTGGCGCGGAACTCAAGACTGTCGTTGGTGGTGCAGTCAATGCTGTAGTTGGTGCCCCAGGCATTGTGGATCAGCGTGGTCGCCGTTGCAGGGGCCAGGGTCATCGTGGCCAGCAATGCTGCAATCAGCTGAGTTGGCCGCACTTTAGGCAGGATGTCGGTTGCTTTCATGATGGGTGGCCTCTCACCGGTTTGGCCACACGGGTCCGCATCGGACACGCGCGACGCCCGGCTGATTGCAGGTTATTTGCCGAACAGCGCCTTGGTGTGCGCCGCGTCAATCCGCGCGTCGAATTTGCCGACCGTACATTTTTTCGCCTTGCAGTCGCAGGCCACCCTGTTGGTCAGCACAAATGTTTTGGTATCGAAGTCCTGCACGCCCGGCTCGGGACGAATGATGTCGAGCAACTTTTTCTCGGCTTTGTCGCCCAGGTACATCTTGGTCAGCGCTACGGCGATGCCTTCCGAATCAGCACAGAAGCCGGCCTTCTTGTCGCAGATGACGCCGGCTTCGGGGGAGTACACCGCGCCCTTCAGGTTGGTCGCTGCGCCGGCGGCACTCGTCAGCAAAACAACAAAAGCCACGAGTGCGGCGCGGGGCAGTCCTTTGTCCAAAGCGGTTTTCATGAGCGATCTCCAAACAGGAACGCCGACAAATGCATTCATGCGGGCCGCGGCGTACGGCTCGCATGGATTAACCGGCCGAGCCATCGACCCACCAAATGCCGGCGCTATCGAAATCGACAACTCAGGTTAACCATTGATGTATTCGGCTGCGCCAGCCAAAACCTTGAATGCAGGATCGAAAAACCCGATAGGTGGCGTCGCCGCGATGGGTCGCGTTCCGAGCGGTATGTGGCAGGCCACGCCTCACGTCACCTCAGGTTGCAAGTTTCAAACCAGCAATTGGCCGTTGAATACCGGGCATTTCCGGCATTTCAAACCCGCACTGGTGTGAGTTCATAACAAGAACCGGACCGCACTCAATTGGCGCCATGGGGGCGTTGCTTTTCGCGACGACTGCCGACCGGGATAAGCGGACCGGCCAATGAGAACAAAGGGCCCATCATGTTTCACGTCTTTCCCTGGAACACCTGTTTCATCACCGGCTTGCCTGAAGTCGATGATCAGCACCGAAAGCTGGTTGAGCTGATCAATCGGCTGGGCGCGTTGGTCACGCGCAACGACGCAGACTTCGCCAACGCCTTTGCCAGCGTGCTGCGCGAGCTTGCCGATTACGCGAAGTATCACTTTGCCGAGGAGGAAAGCCTTATGGCCCGGGAGCACCTTGATGCCCGGAACATAGAAGAGCACCACAAGAAGCATGCCGATTTCATTGACGAAATCGCCCGAAAGCAGCAGGAGATCACCTGCGACACCCACGACCTCGCAAAGTCCCTGCTGGCCTTTCTTACCCACTGGCTGGCCCACCATATTCTGGGCACCGACCTCATCATGGCGCGCAAGATTGCGGCCCTCAGGGCGGGCGCGTCGCCGACGGAAGCACTGCTGTCAGACGATTCCACCAAGACGGCGGTAACCGGGACATTGCTTCAGGCCCTGGACAGCCTGTTTCAGCAACTCTCGGAGCGCAACATTGAGTTGATGCAGGTGAACAGCAGCCTCGAAGCGCGCGTTGAAGAACGGACCAAGGAGCTTATTGATGCCAACCAGCGACTCGAGGACCTTGCGAACACGGATGCGTTGACCGGGCTGCCCAATCGCCGCTACGCCTTCCGCAGCATCGACGCCGAGTGGGGTGCCGCCAAGGATGACAGCGTCCCGCTCTCCTGCATGATGATTGATGCCGATGGATTCAAAATGATCAATGACGCCAACGGGCATGAGGCCGGGGACCGCGTACTGCGCGAGCTTTCGCAGCAACTGCGTCATGCCGTCCGATCAGACGATACGGTTTGCCGGCTCGGCGGCGATGAGTTTCTGATCATCTGTTCCAGGACGGGTCTGGACGGCGCGATGAAGCTGGCGGAAAAGATTCGCCGGCAGGTCGAAACATTGAGCGTTCCCATGGCGGGCGAGGCGTGGCACGGCAGCGTCAGCATTGGCGTGGCTTCACGGACCAGAGGCATGTCAGATATCGAAGACCTCATACGGGCGGCGGATCTTGGCGTATACGAGGCAAAGCGAAACGGCCGGAACTGTGTTGCGACCACTTGTCGATGATCGGTCGAGCAGGCGGCATTTCGGTCCTTCCGGTGCATCAGGGACCATGCGCGGGCAAACCGGGCCAGCAGCAAACGGGTTAGCCGCCAGCGCAACACATTCGAAATGAGCGAGGCGCCGCGACGACGCCAGGGATCAATCGCGTTTGGGGCAGGAGGTAAACCCCAGCATTGGCGCGGCCCCCAGGCCGCTTTGGCCCCGGAAGCCGCGCCAAATGGCGATCTGCGTGTTCTTGTCCTGCCAAATTGACAACCTTCTACGTCCGTTACAAATCCGCACTCAATTCATTCCAGTTTGTGCCGAAAAGCAGATAAGGCTGATACGTGCAGCCTTGCCAGCCAGCCCGGAAGGGCGGCCATGACTACTTTTAGATGGAGCGCACAACGTGAGACAAAACCTGCCCGTCACCGATCGTGAAGTGCACCTCGGCGACGATACCCTGATAGTTTCCAACACCGACCTCAAAGGCAAAATCACTTACGTCAACCGCGAGTTCATCCAGATCAGCGGCTACACCGAAAGCGAACTGATGGGGGCGCCGCACAACCTGGTGCGCCACCCGGACATGCCACCCCAGGCGTTTGATGATCTCTGGAAAACATTGAAGGCAGGCAGGCCCTGGAAAGGGTACGTCAAGAACCGCTGCAAGAACGGTGACTTCTACTGGGTGGAAGCCCATGTGGCACCGGTAGTGGAAAACGGGCAGGTGACAGGTTATCTGTCCACACGCCGCAAGGCCCCGCGCGAAATGGTGACGCTGGCCGAGGAGGCTTATCGGCGCTTTCGCAATGGCGAGGCGCGCGGCCAGGCCATCCGTGATGGCTGGGTGGTTTCCAGCAACCCGGTTGCGAAGCTGCGCGCACGATTTGCACAACTTTCGATCGCCACCAAGCTGGCGGCTGGATGTGCCCTCAGCGCCATTCTGGTGATGGGTGCTTCGGCGTGGATGCAGAGCCGCCAGCTGGCGACCGTGCTCGACGAGCAGGGGCTGACCGATTTGAAGCAGAACCTGCAGCTGATCCGCGGCATGGTGGAATTGCGCGCCGAGGCGCTGGGCAAGGAAGTCGTGCGGCTGAATGAATTGTTTGTCGCAGAGTTTCCCGAGAGCATCAGCGTGGACGAATCCGCCGATGTGCCGGTGCTGCGCCACGGACGACAGGTCATGAACCAACAGACTGAAGCGGTTGACCGATTCACCCGCAATACCGGTGCGGTGGCCACGCTGTTTGCACGCAAGGGCGATGGGTTCATCCGAATCACCACCTCGGTGAAGAAGGAAGACGGCAGCCGGGCCTTCGGCACTGCGCTGGGTGCAGATCACCCGGCCAGCGCAAGGTTGCTGGCGGGCGCCAAGTATTTCGGCAAGGCCACACTGTTCGGCAAGGACTATTACACGGCCTATGTGCCGATTTTCGATGCGTCGAAGCGTGTCATTGGCGCCACCTTCACCGGCCTTGATGCCACGATCGAAATCAACGCCCTGCGCGAAAAGATCCAAAAAGTGAAGGTTGGGGGGACCGGGTACTTTTACGTCCTCGACGGCAAACCCGGGAAATCCTACGGCACGTTGGTCGTACACCCGGCCAAGCAAGGACAGAACATCCTCACTGCCAAGGACGCTAGCGGGCGCGAATTCATCCGCGAAATGCTGGAGAAGAAAGAGGGGCTGATCTACTACCCCTGGGCCAACAGTGAACTGGGCGACAAGGCGGCGCGCGAAAAAGTGGTTGCCTACGCCAGCTTCGAACCCTGGCAATGGGTGATCGGCGGCGGCACCTATGTCGATGAATTTGAATCCGCACTGCGCGCGTCGCAGCGATTCATGCTGGCGTCGGGCGTGGTGGTGGTGCTGCTGTTGGTGGGCTTGATATATGCGATGGTGCATTTTCTGGTCCGCAAGCCGCTGGAATCACAGGTTCTCCCCGCCTTCGCGCGCATGTCCGAGGGCCGCTTCGACAATGCGCTGGAGATTGCGCGCAACGATGAAATTGGCCGGGTATTTCAGGGCATGGAGGCGATGCAGAATCGCATGGGTTACCAGGTCATCGAGAGTCGCCTCGCCGCAGAGGAGATGGCGCGAATTCGCTATGCCCTGGACGAAGTCTCCCTGCCGGTGACGCTCACCAACGAACGACACAACCTCATCTACCTGAACCGCTCCGCCGAGAAACTCTGGTCCGGCATGTCGGCGGATATCCGAAGCGGCAACCCAGACTTTGACCTCGCCCGCATGATGGGCACGCGCCCGTCCTCACATTTCGGTCACGATGCCGCCCGTGTGGCGGCGGCCGAAAACACCACCGATGCGGAGGTATTCGATGTCGTCATCGCCCGTCACGACGTGCGCCTGACGGTGTGCCCGGTGAAGGACGGCAAGGGACAGTTCCTCGGCCAGGTGTCCATCTGGCTGGACCGCACCGCTGAAATCGCGGTGGAAAAGGAAGTCGGCGACATCGTTCACGCCGCGGCGGAGGGCGACTTCACACAGCGCATCAAACTCGATGGCAAGGAAGGCTTCATCCGCCAGCTCGCCGAAGGCATCAACATCCTCACGCAGACCTCCGACAGCGGACTGTCGGAAGTGGCCCGCGTGCTGGACAGCTACGCCGCGGCCGTTCTGGCCAAGGACGCCGCCC
>CAYSKY010000195.1:0-6269 GCA_964431425.1 uncultured Burkholderiales bacterium | reverse complement strand
GCCACCAGCATGGCGCGGGCGTGCGCCGCCACGTGCCGCACCGGCACCCACAAGTCGCGAATGGTGCTGGACCCGCCGGTGCTACCGGAAATGCCCATGCGCGTGCGGCCCAGCAGCTGCCGCAGCTCGCGCTCGGCGCGGGCTTTCAGGCCTGGAAGGCCCAGCGCCGGCAACTTCGATTCGGCCAGCATTACGCCGGCAAAAATCCGTCCCACCGGGGCCTCCAGAATGCGCACCTGTGTGAGCGGCAGATCGAGCTCTTCCGCAGCGAGCAAGGCCAGCGCCGCGTGGATGCCCTGTCCCATTTCGCAGCGCGGCACGGCGAGGATGGCGCCGCCGTCTTTCGACAGTTCAATCCAGCCATTGATGTTCAGTGCATCCGCTGACGGCGCGACCTGGTGGGCGAGATGGTGCCCGGCCCGGTACCACGCGCTCCAGCCCACCACCAGCGCGGCGGCGCCACCGGCACTCGCGATCAGAAATGTGCGGCGTTTCATGCAGCCTTCTTTCCGGATACCCGTGCCGCCGGTTTGCCGGCACTTCCGCGCGCGCGCGCCTTGGCCGGTTGTGCGGACAGCACTCGCCGTGTGGCCGCGACAAAGGCCCGCACCCGTCGAGCGTGTGCCGGATCCGCTGGATCGTCGTGCCAGACCGCGTGCAGGCTGACCCCCAGTCGCGCGCCCTCTTTCAGCGGACGGTGCACGACGCCGTCGATCTTCATATCCACCTGAGCGGTGGTGAGGAGCGAAAAGCCCTCGCCGTGCTTGATGCGCTCCAGCGTGGCCAATTGGCCCGGCGCCACCGGGATGTAATCCGGAACAAATCCGACCTGCTCGAACGCCTCTGCACAATGCTCGAAGTAGGCCGGGTTGTAAGCGCGCGGAAACCAGAACAGGCGCGTGCCCTGCATGTCCATCAGGCGCACGACGCGTTTGGACGCCGCCGGATGATCCGCCGCCATGGTCACCACCAATGGAAAGTTCTGCACCTCCTCGGACTGCAGGCCGCGGAAATCCCCGGGCCCGCCCAGCAGCGCGAAGTCGGACTGGCGCTGCCGCACGCGCGGCTGCAGCTTTTTGGATTCGCCATATTCCACCGTGAGTTCATCCACGCCCAATGCCGCCTGCCAGGCATCCCGAAGCTCTTGTTGACGCGTCACCGGAATGGCAATGGACGCGGCGATGCGCAGCGGCCGCGCGGACAGCCGCGCCTGCTCGATGGCCTTCACGAAATCATCGGCCTCGGCCAGCAGCTTTTTTGCGCGGCGCAGCGCGAGCCGTCCGGCGGCGGTCAGCTGCACGCGGGTGGTGTCGCGTTCGAGCAGGGTTGTGCCGAGAATGGTCTCCAGCTCGCGGATCTGCCGGCTGAGCGGCGGCTGCGAAATGAACAGCCGCTCGGCGGCGCGCCGGAAATTGAGTTCTTCGGCCACCACCACGAAATAGCGCAGGTGCCGCAGGTCGAGTTTGCTTCTCATACCAAAAAGGTATCACACAAAAAAGTCATTCCGCCAGCGCAGGCCGGCCCGCATTATTCCTGGCACATGGCAGTGCCCGCCCCTCTATGACCGGGCACATATTCAGGGTGTTCCCGTCAGCGTGTGGCCCGCCATGGGCAACCCACGCGGCGGACTTGGCAGGATTCCGGCGCCGGGAGGCAGCCGGGATGAATTTCAGGAGCAATTCATGCATTGGCTTAAACACACCGCGGCCGCCGTGACGGCGGCGCTTTCCCTTCATTCTTCGCTTGCAAGCGCCAACACGGTCACCGACCTCTGGTACAACCCGCAGGAATCCGGCTGGGGCGCCAACATCGTGCAACAGGACGATATCGCCTTTGTCACCCTGTTCGTCTATGGCCCGGACGGTTCGCCGCAATGGTTCGTGGCCCCGGAAACGCGCGTCAGTGCGCTGGGTGCCGACGGCCGCCCCTACTTCGAAGGGCCGCTATACAAAACCCGCGGCGCCTGGCTTGGGGGGCCGTTTGATCCGGCCTCAGTGGCAGCCACCCGCGTCGGCACGCTTTACCTGTCGCCCATGGTCAATGGCCGGATGCGGATTGACTACGACGTCAGCGGTATCGCGGTGAGCAAACTGGTGCAGCGCCAGACCTGGCGGCAGGCCAGCATTGCGGCCACCTATGTCGGCGCCTTCTCGCAGCTCAAGCAGACCGGCGGTGGCACGCCCTTCCGGGAAGTCAACGCCGCCAATATCGCGCTCTACATCGATAGCGGCACCGCGATGCTGCGGGTGGATGACGACAACCAGGTGCGCTGCGATTACCTGGGCGACTACACGCAGACCGGCCGTCTCGGCAGTTTCGGCGGCGCATTCAGCTGCAGCAACGGCCGCACCGGCACCTTCCAGGTGGATGAGCTGGAAATCAGCAACCAGGGGATTTCGGCGAAATTCAAGTCCGCGTGGAATGGTGGCAGCAGCAACGGTCGCTTTGGCGGGCCGCGCCGCTAGCAGCGCAGCGGTCAGACTGGCGGGAATGGAGCGGCGCGCAGAGATGCGCGCCGTTTTTTGTGCTTCGGCGGGTTACAGGACTGACTCGCGGATTCTCCGCGAGCTCAAAGGACTGACTCGCGGATTCTTCGCGAGAGCGCATCAAATGCCACCACCATCAATACGATCGCGATGAGCAGCGTGGCGAGCCGCCCCCACTGGAACAGCGATACCGCTTCCGACACCAGCAGGCCCAGGCCACCTGCGCCGATCAGGCCGAGCACGGTGGAATCGCGGATGTTGTACTCCCAGATATACAGATGGTTGGAGATGAAGTTGGGCAGCAGCGCAGGCCACACCGCAAACAGGAACACCTGCGCGGGATTGGCGCCGGTGGCGCGCACTGCCTCCACCGGCCGCATGTCCAGCGTTTCGATCGATTCCGCGTACAGCTTTCCCCAGGTGCCCATCGAGTGGAGGGCGATGGCGAGAATGCCGGCCATGGGCCCCAGGCCGATGATGCCGACAATCAGCAGGCCGAACACCAGCGTGTGGATGGAGCGGCAGACATCAAGTAACCGGCGCGCGAGCCACGCCACGGCAGCCGGCGCGTGCATATTCTTTGCCGACAGGAACCCAAGCGGCGCGCCCAGGAGGGCCGCCAGCAGTGAACCGAGCGTGGCGATCTTGAACGTGGTCCAGATGGCCCCCGCCAGACCGGTGAGAAATGCCGCCTCGGTGGCGCGCTGGTCTTCCGTGCGCAAGACGCGTCCGTCATCGGCGATGTATTCCAGCTTTGGATTGCCGAACCACAGGTTGAGAAAACTGGGTTGCGAGAGTTCAGCTGCCGTGGTCATCAGGTTTTGCCAGGGTTTACGGCCCAGCGAGAAGTCGTCAGCGCGGATCAGGCTCGCCACGCAGGCCACCACCAGCAGCGCATACAGCGCCATCAGCCAGGTCGATCGCCGGCTGGAGAAGCCCCGCAACGGCGGGACCGGCACGGCAACGGCCTCGAGTGCGGGCGGGGCGGGAGTGGCGGGAGGATGCATGGGAACAGTGTAGCGCCGCGCCTACTTGCGCACCGGTGCCAACTTGCCCGATTCCAGTCCCGCGTCGCGGATCGGCTTGTAGTAACGATTGTCCTTGGCAACAAAGCCGGTGTAGTTAGTCGGCAGCAGATTGCTTTGCGTAGTCAGCAGCGGCCCGATGGCTTCGAGTGCCTTCACCAGTTTAGCCACCAGCTCCTTGTCCTTGGCGAGATCCTTTGAAACCGCAAACGCATCATTGGGCAGCGGCGCGGAGGTCCAGATGATGCGGCTGTCGGCAGCCTTGATGAGACCCTCGGCAATCATTGCGTCGCGATTGCGGTTGTAGTCGGCGCCGGCATCGAGTTCGCCCCGCACCACCTGCGTCTCGATGGCCTGGTGCTTGGTATAAATCACCTTGGAAAAATACTTGTCCACATCGATACCGCGCTTCTGGAACTCGTGATTGGGGATCAGGTAACCGGAAGTGGAGCCCTTGTCGCCGAAGGCAAAGGTTTTGCCCTTCAGGTCATCGATGCTCCTGATGCCGCTGTTGGGGCCGGCGATCATGATGGCAAAGTACTCGGGCTTGCCCTGATAGAGGATGGTGGCCACGGCCTCGGCGCCCGCCTGATGATTGGCCAGCACATAGCCCCACGGGCCCATCAGCGCCATGTCGGTTTCGCCCGAGGCGAGCGATTTGGCGAGGCCTTCCCAGGTATCCACCGTGCGTAGCTTCACCGGGCGCCCCAATGCTTTCGCCAGATACTCCGCCAGCGGGCGGTACGTGGCGTCGTTCTTTTCCTTGTCGGGCTGAAACAGGCCGACGCCGAATTCCAGTGGTTTGGCGCTATGCGCATTCGCGACGCAGGATACCGCCGACAGCAGAACAGCAGCGAAGATGGTTGCAATAGGGGAAAACAGTTTCATGGAGAACCCTTCTGCAGGAGTGGTGAGAAGCGGGATACCTTGGTCGTTTCGCGTCCGGGATCGCCGGCCGGAATGACGTTGCGCGCAGCATGCGTGCCTACGCGCACGGGCCACCGGCGGATTTGCCGGCCGCCCACTTTATATCAGTCCCCCAACAGCAAATATTCTTACAAGCGGGGCTTGACTTCGGTGCTGTTATTTCCATATTATTGGAAATATGGAAACCAAAGACATTATTGCCGCCCTGGGTGCGCTTGCGCAGGAAACCCGCCTCGCCATCTACCGCCTGCTGGTGGAGACGGGCCCGGATGGCCTGCCGGTGGGCGCGATTGCCGAGCGACTGGGCCTTGCCAACGCCACGCTGTCGTTCCACCTCAAGGAACTGACCAACGCCGGCCTCACCGTCGCCACCCCTGCCGGTCGCTCGATTATTTATGCCGCCAATTTCGGGACGATGAACGATCTTGTTCAATACCTCACCGAAAACTGCTGTGCCGGTGCCGCCTGTTCGCCGGCGCCAACGTCTATAGCCGCTTGCGGACCGGACTGTCCGCCAAAGAAATCCAGATCAACTTCCAAACGGAGCAAATCATGAAACGCTTTCATGTGCATGTCGCCGTCAGCGACCTCAAACAAAGCACGCAGTTCTATTCCGCCATGTTCGGCATGGCGCCCACTGTCATCAAGGACGATTACGCCAAGTGGATGCTGGACGACCCGCGGCTCAACTTCGCCATCTCCGAGCGCGCGAACGCGACCGGTCTCAACCATCTGGGCTTCCAGGCCGAGTCCGACGCCGAGCTGGAAGAAATCCACACACGCCTTCAATCAGCCGACGCGGCCATCGTCGCGGAGAAAGGCGCCAACTGTTGCTACGCCAAGTCGGACAAGTACTGGGTGCAGGATCCCTCCGGCATCGCCTGGGAAAGTTTTCATTCGCTGTCGTCCATCCCGTTCTACGGTGAGCAAAGCCACCAGGGGGCCGAAGGATCAGAAAAGGCGGCCGGCGAATCCTGCGGCGCCACCAGCTGCTGCCCCGCCTCCTTGAACAAAGCCGCGGCCGACACCGCCGGCAAGGCCAAAGCGTGCTGCAATGGCTGACCGCAAATTCAATGTGCTGTTCCTGTGCACCCACAACTCGGCGCGCTCGGTGATGGCCGAGGCGCTGCTGAATGTGCTGGGCCGCGACCGCTTCCAGGCGTTCAGCGCTGGCAGCATGCCCTCGGGGCGCGTCAATCCATTCGCCGTGGAAAAGGCCAAGGCCATCGGCTTTGACACCAGCGCTGTTCGCAGCAAATCGTGGGACGAATTCGCCGCACCCGGCGCGCCGCACATGGACATCATCGTGACCGTCTGCGACGACGCGGCCGGCGAGGTCTGTCCGATCTGGCCGGGGCGTCCTGCCACGGTGCACTGGGGGTTTCCGGATCCGTCGCGTGTGGAAGGCAATGACGATGCCAAGCGCGCCGCGTTTGACCAGGTGTTCGTGGCCATCCGCCGTCGCATCGAGCTGCTGGTCAACCTGCCGGTGGACAAGCTCGAACATCTCGCGCTCAAGGATGAGCTCAAGCGCATACATGCGGGCGGCGCGGCATGAGCAACGCTGCGGCTACTGCATCAGGTGCCCCCGCGCCCATGAGCGTGTTCGAACGCTATCTCACGGCGTGGGTGGCGCTGTGCATCGTCGCCGGCATCCTGCTGGGCCAGTGGCTGCCGGGCGTGTTCCAGGCGGTGGGAGCGATGGAGATTGCCAAGGTCAACCTGCCGGTGGGCCTGCTCATCTGGGTGATGATCATCCCGATGCTGGTCAAGGTGGATTTCGGCGCGCTGCACACGATCAAGCAGCACGTCCGCGGTATCGGCGTGACCC
>CAYSKY010000194.1:4466-6293 GCA_964431425.1 uncultured Burkholderiales bacterium | reverse complement strand
ATGTTGACGCGCCGCGCTGTCACCGGCGCTTTCTTGGGCAGCACCAGGTTCAGCACACCGTCGGCGTACTTCGCCTGGACCGCGCCCTCGTCGATGTCCTGCCCGACGCTGAAGACACGGGTGGTCTTGCCGTAGAAGCGCTCGCTGTGCAACACGCGCTCGCCTTCCTTCGTGGTGGCCTCGCGCTTCACTTCGGCGCTGATGGTGACTTCGTTCTGGTCAACCGACACATGGATATCTTCCTTCTTCACGCCGGGCAGGGTAGCCGCCACGCGGTAGGCGCCGGCGTCCTCGCTGACGTCCAGGCGGATTTGTTCGGCACCCGACTTGGCGCCGTCGGCGATGGGCCGGAAGAAGCCGGCGAACAGATCATCCAGACGGTCCGGGTAAGCGTTGTAGGAAGGGGAAAGGCGGTTGTTGAGGCGTACGAGGGTGTTCATGTTTGTCTCCTTGGAAAAAGTTGTTTCCGGTGTGATCAATAAATGGGTGGGCACTGCGGATTTTTCAAGTGTTTTTTATGCCGGCCTCCGGCGCCCGGTACATGGCGCGGCGAATTCTTATAGACTTGCTGCTCGCGCCAAACCCATACAAATATGGCCAAGTCAGAAAACGTCAAGCAATCACCGCAACAAGCTGCCCTGTATGCCGAAGTTGAAAGCCACCGGAGCTATCTGTTGAGGTACGCCACCGCCAAATTGCGGGACGGCGATCAGGCCGAAGAGGTCGTCCAGGAGGCACTGCTCGCGGCCCTGGAAGGGGTGGGCGGTTTCGCCGGGCAATCCTCGTTGCGCACCTGGCTGACGTCCATTCTCAAGTTCAAGATCATCGACTTTCAGCGCCGCGTGATCAGCGACAGGGCCCATTTCGCCAGTGCACCCGAAGAAGATCATGAGGACCCGGCCTGGATGGACCGGATGTTCGACGACACCGGACATTGGGCGCCTCGCCTCGCGGAGTGGACCAACCCTGACAGCGCGTTGCAGCAAAAGCAATTCTTCGACACCTTCGAGCGCTGCATGGACAAACTGCCGAAGACTGCCTCCCGCGTTTTCTTCAAGCGCGAGGTGATGGGCGTCGACACCGATGAAATTTGTAAGGAAGAATCGATCACCGCGTCCAATTGCTGGGTAATGCTGCATCGCGCCCGCCTGGCGCTACGCGAATGTCTCGATCGCAACTGGTTCCAGGGAGCAAGAACATGAGCACCGCCGCATGAACGAAACCAAAGCAGAACTGTCTTGCCGGGAGGCGGCCCGTCTGATGAGCCTCCGGCAGGATACGGACCTCACGCCGGCCGAGCAGGAAGATCTCAAGGAGCACCTGTATCAATGCCTTGGCTGCCGGCGCTTTGAAGAGCAGCTCGCTTTCCTGCGCAAGCTGGCGGGAAAGTATGCGCAGGGCGATGCCTGAACCGACACGGGTGCCGCCGCCAGAATGCTGTACTGTTGTCCCCCTGAAGTCCCCCAACCTTTTGAACAACCGTCACAGGAGTATTGAATGAATTCGAAATTGATACTGTCATCCGCCATCGCCTCGCTCGTCGCCCTGTCCACCGCCAGCGGCGTTGCCACTGCCCAGGACAAGAAGGCCGAGAAGGAAAAATGCTATGGCATCGCCAAGAAAGGCATGAACGACTGCGGCACCGCCAAGCATTCCTGCGCCGGCCAGGCCGCCGCCGACAATGCCCCTGACGAATGGAAGTACGTGGCCAAGGGCACCTGTGAAGGAATGAAGGGATCGCTTAAGAAGCCCGAGGCGGCCCCCGCCAAGAAGTAATGTTCACCGCGTTGCGGGGCCGGCCCTGATGTTGCATTTGCGGCGCCAGCC
>CAYSKY010000194.1:798-4366 GCA_964431425.1 uncultured Burkholderiales bacterium | reverse complement strand
ACCCACGGCGTGGGGCTCTCGCTGGGCTCCGCCGACCCGCTCAACCGCGATCACCTCATCCACCTGAAGCGGCTGGTGGATCGGATCGATCCGATCTTGGTGTCCGAGCACCTTTGCTGGGTGGGCGTGGGCGGCCGCTACCTGAACGATCTGCTGCCATTTCCTTACACCGAGGAATCTTTGGAGCACGTGGTGCGTCGTGTCAGCGAAGTGCAGGAGGCTCTACGCCGCCAGATACTGGTGGAAAACGTGTCGAGCTACCTGGAGTTTGTCGAATCGACGATTCCGGAATGGGAATTCGTTGCGGAGGTATCCCGGCGCGCCGGGTGCGGCATCCTGCTCGACGTCAACAACATCTATGTCAATGCGCGCAACCATGGCTTCGATGCGCGCACTTACATCGACGCCATCCCCCCCGAGGCAGTCGGCGAAATCCATCTGGCGGGCTTTCAGGATACGGGGCAGATGCTGATCGATACGCACGGCACGACGGTATGTGACGATGTCTGGAACTTGTACGCTTATACCCTTGGCCTGACCGGTGTAGTTCCCACGCTCGTCGAGTGGGACACGGACATTCCGCCGCTGGAGGTTTTGCTCGGCGAGGCCGGCAAAGCCGGCAGCTTTCTGCAATCCGCTCCGGCACCGGTGCTGCGTGCTGCGTGAGGTACAGGCCGCGTTCGCCGCGGCGATGATTCATGACGACCCAGGCGCGCGTGTTCATGTGCGCGGCGGCAGGGTGTCCGCGGAGGAGCGCCTCGCAATCTACCGGCACAACGTGCTCAGCAACCTGCGCGGTGCGCTGAAGGATATCTTTCCGGTCGCCCGCAACATCGTGGGGGATGCATTCTTCACCCATGCCGCGGACCGGTTCATCGCCGTCACCCCCTCGCGTTCGGGCGACTTGAACCGGTTTGGCGCCGGCTGGCCGGAATTTCTGGCGGACTACCCGCATGCAAAGGATCTGCCTTACCTGCCCGATGTGGCACGCATGGAGTGGGCATGGCACGAGAGTTTCCATGCGCACGATGCCCAGCCGCTCGATGCCACCCGTCTGGCCGGGGTGCCACCCGAAGTGTATGGCGGGCTGCGATTCAAACTGCAGCCGGCGGCCCGTCTGCTTTCCTCGGCTTATCCACTGCTGCGTATCTGGCAGGTCAATCAGCCTGACTACGCCGGCTCGCTGGAAATCGACTGGCAGGTTTCGGGTGACCAGTTGCTGGTCTATCGTGACGATACCAACGTGCTGTTGCGTGCCATAACGCCCGGTGGCTTCCGATTCCTGTCAGCACTGTCCTGCGGCGCCCCCCTCGCGCCGGCCGCCGAGGCGGCGACCGCAGCAGATTCACAATTCGACCTGCAAGGATTTCTCATCGAATCCGTCCAATCCGGAATCATTGTCGATTTCGAGGGAGACGGAGCATGCAGCAGCTAATCGGGTTTATCGCCGCGGGACAACGTGGCTTTTCACGCTTCTTGGACGGGCTCGCACCGGTTTTCCTGCTTGGCTTGCGACTTTATGTTGCGCAGGTGTTTTTCAAGTCCGGCCTCACCAAGGTGCAGGACTTCTCGTCCACGGTGGCGCTGTTCGAAAACGAATACCGCGTGCCCCTGCTTTCCCCGCAGCTGGCGGCTATTTCCGGCACGGGTGCCGAACTGCTGTTGCCGCTCCTGTTTGTGTTGGGCTTGGCCTCACGACCAGCGGCACTCGCATTCTTTGTATTCAATGCAGTGGCAGTGTTCTCCTACCCCGATATCTCCGAGGCAGGCGTGCGCGACCATGTGCTGTGGGGAACCATGATGCTGGTGGTGCTGTTTCACGGGCCCGGCTGGTTTTCGCTCGACCGATGGCTGGGTGGACGTGCCGCGTCGAGCGCGCCGGCAACCACCCGTGCGCCCTGAATCCGGCTTCGCAGAAGCTGCGTAGCGCTTGAGCGCCAACACCACCGGATCCCAAACCTATGCCGCCCACCAGAATGTTCAGTCTCCATCGACGCCGCTGGCTGTTCGGCGCGGCCGCCCTGCTGCTCTCCGCCGGCACCGGCGCGCAGCCGAAAAAGCCACCACGTTTTGATGTGGCGGCCGCGCTGAATCGCGCCGCCCGCCAGCCGATGCTGGCTGAGCGCATCACGCGTTCCTTCAGCCTGGTCGGGCAGCGCGTGCTGGAAATTCGCGCGCGCCGCCAACAGGAAGATGCCGTGCGCGAGTTCGAGGCAGCGCTACGCGAGTTGCAGGCCACGGCGCCGACGGCGGAAATCAAGGAGAACTACCAGCTGCTCGAACAACTGTTTGATGAGTTCCGCGGTATCACTGCGAGGCCTGCAAACTTGCAGAACGCCATGTTGCTGGCCGAGCAGAACGAGGAACTGGTGTGGATCTCGACCAAGGGGGCGATGCTGCTCCAGGCGTTTGCCGGCACGGTTCGCAGCGAACTCATTGTCACGGCCGGTGAAGCGCGTACGCTGACCCAGCGCATCGCCAAGCTGTACCTGTTTCGCAGCTGGGGCATCCGCTCGGACGTGATTGCGAAGGATCTGGCGAAGGCGGACGCCGACTATCGTGTCGCGGTCACCAAACTGTTGGCGGCACCGCAGAATACGCCGCAGATCCGCAGCGAACTCGCTCTCGCTGAAACGCAATATTTGTTTCTCAAACAGGCCATCGACCGGCTCAATGCCAACACCACTTCAAAGCAGGAACTGGAGCATGTCGCTAAAGCCTGCGACAACATTCTCGATGTGATGGAGCGGGTGACGGCGCTGTATCAGGCCATGTCGGGCTAACCGGACTAAAGTTTAGACGCAAGCACTGGTGCGGCTTGCAGGGCATTTTTGCCCGGAGAGGCGCGCCAATGCTCAATCCGCGCACACGGGTGCTAAGAAAATTCATTTCCCTGCAGCCGCGCGCGGAGCGAGTACCTCGGCTGCCAGCGTCCACCGTGTCGATGGTGTCGCGGAATCCGCGATCCACACCCGGATGTAGTGCCCCTGCGTCTGCAGTCCGGATGGTGAGCGATGGGACCAGGTGCCCAGCGCGTACACAAAATCACCGGCGGTCGATGCTGCCTGCCGACCAGGGCGCCAGGTCCATTGGCCCGTCTGGCTTTTCAGGTAGTTGGCGATGGCCGCAGTTCCGTCGATGGGCGCGCGTTGCTCACGCAACAGCCGACTATGGTTGCCGCTGAATTGACGGTAGGCATCGGCTGTATCGCGCGTCGCGGCGGCAATGAACTGCTTTTCGGGGTCGTCCGCGGCGCCTCGCCGGCTGCCTTTCCCGGTGTCGGGCAGATCGACGGTACGCAGCACCCGCGCCGGTGCCTCGCTGTTGCCGTGCGAGATGCCGTGGTCAATCAGAACCTTCCACGCACCGTCCTTCTGCTTCTGCCAAATTGAGAAAAACTGACCAAACGATGCCGGCTCCGCGGGGTCGGTCTTGCTGGCGGCCTTCCAGGGGCCGGTGGAGAGCCCCAATTCTCCCGAGCCCGCCACAATGGCCAACTGGGACTTCCAGTCGAGCACGATCGGCGGATTTTTCTGGGCCTTCATGTAGTCACGCCCGTTGACGGGGT
>CAYSKY010000194.1:0-788 GCA_964431425.1 uncultured Burkholderiales bacterium | reverse complement strand
CCGTAGCAGAACGGAATCGTCCGCGAAAAACTCGACGAACGCATCACGCATGCCATGCGCCACGGAGTACGCGGCGAACCGGGACTCCTCGGCGGCCAGCGCATTCGCGCGCGGGGCTTCGGCGGCGTAGCTACTGATCATCGCGGAGGACAGCAGGGCAGTGCAGCAGAGTTGCGACCAGGGGGAGGGCATGACGGCGTTCCGGTGGATGCAGAGACACCGGAAATGTAGCCGGATTAGGCGGGACTGTGTGAAACGCTTTCCGTCGGCACGCAACCGATTGCGACGGGATGAGCCCTAGAGAACGTAGCGCGCCAGGTCTTCGCTTTTGGCCAGCTCGCCGAGCCGTTCGTTCACGTACTCGGGCGTGACGACAAAGTGCTTTCCTTGCGACGCGGTATCGAACGACACCTCTTCGAGCAACTTTTCCATGACCGTGTAGAGACGCCGGGCGCCAATGTTCTCGGTCTTCTCATTTACCGCGTAGGCGATTTCGGCGAGCCGCTTCACCGCCGCCGGCGGGAACTCCACGTCCAGATCGTCGGTATGGAGCAGGGCCTGGTACTGTTTGGTCAGGCAGGCGTCGGTATTGGTGAGGATGGCCTCAAAATCGGCGATGGACAGGGACGACAGTTCCACGCGGATCGGCAGACGCCCCTGCAATTCCGGGATCAGGTCGGAAGGCTTGGCGAGATGAAACGCGCCTGAGGCGATGAACAGGATGTGGTCGGTCTTGATCATGCCGTACTTGGTGGAAATGGTGGTGCCTTCCACCAGCGGCAGCAGGT
>CAYSKY010000193.1:0-6296 GCA_964431425.1 uncultured Burkholderiales bacterium | reverse complement strand
CATCAAGCCCGCACCTTGCCAGGAAAAGCGCGAATAAACGTTGCGCTCCATCCAGTCATCCGGTGTGCCGACGCCGTATTTGTCCAGCGTCTCCTGATTCCTTGATTCAGCACGATAGAGTTCCGCGCCTTCGCTCAGGACTTTCTTGATCCCGTAAATCATCGGGCTGTGCGGATCATCCTTGGTTTCGCACTTGGCGTGATGCTTGCGGTGGATGGCGACCCATTCCTTGGTCACCATTC
The DNA here is from genome assembly GCA_964431425.1 of uncultured Burkholderiales bacterium. Classification (GTDB taxonomy): domain Bacteria; phylum Pseudomonadota; class Gammaproteobacteria; order Burkholderiales; family Usitatibacteraceae; genus UKL13-2. Next base: position 6,054 of record CAYSKY010000193.1, on the reverse strand, counting down.
CGGTCGTGAGCCAGAGCCAGAATCTGAAAAAGTGGCTCGGTATGGCATGCAGGTCTAGCCCGCGATGTGCCTGTGCGCGGTGCAGAAAGATGGTGACCGCGGCAATGGTGACGTGGGTCAGCGCGAGCGCCACCACGATGTATCCCCACCAAGGCAGATCTATCAAGCCGGTTGCGAAAAAATCAGGAATGTTCAATTGGGTGCGCTCCAACAGAGTGATCAATGGACTTGTTAGGCAGTCATTTTAAGCTGAATCCGGATTTTTCGCGGCTCATATATCTAAATATATGATTTCAAATGAAATTATCAATCGCGGCTATTTGTGTCCGATAACGGGCCGGACGATGGCTGCAGGATCCGGATCTCGCGCTGCGGAAAAGGAACCTCGACACCGGATGTCCGGAAGCTTTTCCACGCGGCAAGCAAAAGATCCGATCGCAAATTGCCCTGCCCTTGTTCGGCATCGCGTATCCAGGTATTCAACTCCAGTTCAATGCCGTTGTCGCCGAGATTCCTAACCTGCACGGATGCAGGCGGGTCCTGAAGCACGCGCGGCTGTGCTCTTGCTGTGTCGAGCAAAAGTGCGATGACCTTGTCTATGTCGGATGTGTAAGCAACGGTGAAGGGCGTGCGCACCACGGTGACGCGGTCCGAATAGGAGTGGTTCAGTACGGTGTTGGAGATGATAGTGTCGTTTGGGATGATTGCTTCGGTACCGTCGAGGCCCCGCAACACCGTGTACCTCGCCTTGATGTCGGCGACCACTCCCTGGCGGTCGGCAATGGTGACCAGATCCCCCGGGCGGATGGAACGATCCAGCAGAATGACAAAGCCGCTGACGTAGTTGCTGGCAATTTTTTGCAGCCCGAGCCCGAGCCCCACCCCCAAAGCACCGCCAAAAACTGACAGTACCGTGATATCGATCCCCATCAGCGGCAGCGCAATCAGGATTGCAATCACCGCGGCACCAGCGCGAATCAGTTTGCCGGCGAACACGCGCATGCTCATGTCCAGCGACTCCGCCGCTAGTAGCCGCTGTTCGATGATCCGGGAAATGGAGAGGGCGACAAAAATCGTGAAGGTGGCCCAAAACAGCGCGTGAACGACCAGCAAGAGCGTGATCTTCTGCTTGCCAACCATGAAACTGATGTCATCCAGCGCACCGGCGATTTCCGGCAGGACACCCGTGAGATAGAGCGCAACGATGCCCCAAACGCCGTAACCGATCACGCGCTCGGATGCTTTCAGCAGTGCGCTTGGCGCCATGAGATGGCGCAAGAGATATAGGGCCAACCGTATGACCAGATAGGAGGCAATCAGCGGGATGGCAATATTGAGCAGCGGAACCGGTTGGTAGCGTGCCACCACAAATCTGCCAATCCAGACCAGCAGTAGTGCCAGCAGTGGCAATACCAGGCGATGGACGCTGCCGGCCCCAATCTTGAGTGCACCCGGCTGCAGGTCGGCCGGCAGCTTCGCGCGGATGGCCCGCGCGGACAGCCAGGCGACGGCAAAGCAGGCGAACAATACACCCACCTGCCACCAGGCAGGCGTCGTGCCGAGTTGTCGGATCAGGGTGTCAAAATCGGCTGCCACCGGCATGGAAGGCCTACTTCTGACGCTCCATCACTGCGGCGAAAAACCCGTCCGTGCCATGTTGCTGGGGCGACAGCTTGAAATAGTCGCCCATGTCTTTCAGGGGCCACTTCAGGCGGTTGACCACCGCTGAAGCCTGCACAAGCTTGAATCCCGGGTGGGCCGCAAGAAAGGACTCCACGACTTGCTCGTTTTCCTCGGGCAAAAAACTACAGGTGGCGTAAACCAGCCGCCCACCTACCTTGACCAGTCGCGAAGACGACTTGAGGATTGACGCCTGTTTGACGTTGAGTTCGGCAAGACTTGCTTCCGTCTGGCGGTACTTCAAGTCGGGATTGCGGCGCAAGGTGCCAAGCCCGGTGCACGGCGCATCGACAAGCACGCGGTCAATTTTTCCTGCAAGCCTCTTGATGCGGGTGTCGTTCTCGGATTCGATTTTCTGCGGCGTGATGTTTGACAGGCCGGAACGCTTCAGTCTGGGCCCGAGGTTGGTCAGGCGCTTTTCAGACACGTCGAACGCATACACGCGCCCCGTGGATGCCATGGCGGCGCCGAGCAATAGCGACTTGCCGCCGGCGCCTGCGCAAAAATCCACAACCATCTCGCCCCGCTTGGCTTCCATAAGCAAGCCGAGCAACTGGCTTCCCTCATCCTGCACTTCGACAAACCCTTCCAGGAAGGCAGGGTGCTGGGCGAGGGCCACTTTCTGGTCGAGCCGGATGCCGATCGGCGAGATGGGAGTGGCCTTGCCGGCCACCTCGCCCCGTCGCAGTTGTTCCAGCACGGCGTCGCGTTTGCCTTTGGTGGTATTGACCCGCAGATCAAGCGGAGCCGGGTTCATCATGCTGCGGCCAAGCGTGAGGATTTCCTTGTCGCTCATGAATTTCTTGAGGCGCGTAATCACCCATTCGGGCAACTCGGCGGCAACCCCCAGCGGGGGGTTGGCCGGCAGCTGCGATTTGTGTTCGCTGAGCCAGGTACTTTCCGCTTTTTTCAGCACGGTCATCAGCTCGCGTGCACTGATACCCTGGAAGCGTGTCAGTGCCAGCAATGCCATTTTTCGGGGAACGCCGTCGGTGGCGATGCTTTCGATGGTCCGTCTGTGGCGCAGTACGGCATAGACCGTCTCGGCGATGAGCGCACGATCCCGCACGCCAAGTTTGGCGTGTTCCTTAAAAAACCGTTTCAGTTGCACATCGGCCGGAGAAGTCAGCGGGAGTACGACAGTCAGCGCTTCAACGAGGGTATTGAACTGGGCGGGAGTGAATGGCATGCAGACAGGATCAGGATTGCCAGCAGCCCCGGAAACGGGACCGACAGGGTGGGCACGGCGCGCCACGGACGAGATTATGGCGTAGAGCGGATACTTGTCGCAATCAATTCAATTGGGAAGCGCCCGGCAAAAAACTTCAACTTGACCGGCAAATGGTGGTTTTCCGGGGAGAGCCAGACTTCGTAGACGTCCTCGGGGTCAACGGCTTCACTGCGAAGGTGCAAGGTCGGCACTGCCCCGAAGCGGGTTTCGATGGTCTCTTTTCCGACTACCTTGAAGCGGTGGCGGTAGACCTTGCGCGCATTCGTCACCAGCACGTCCAGCCGGTCGTCGACCCCCTGCAGGCGGGCAGCCTCGTAGGCGAACTGGAACAGAAAACTTTGGGTGTCCTGGATGCCGGGAGGAAGCGGCTGGGTTCTGGTGCGGCCTCCCCGCGTAAGCCGCAGTTCGTTGGAAAGGCGCGCGAATTCCGCGACCTCGGCCTCGCCTTCGCCCCGCCGGAAGCGGAAGGAATCTGGTTTGAGGCCGTTTGCGTCCACCTCGCCCTGACTGACCTGATGCATGACGCCGGCAAACATACTTATAAAAAATCCCGTTGCCTGAAGCGAGCTCTCTGTTTCGTAGCGGTTTCCCTCGCGCTTCCAGGAGTAGTCGGCCACGCCGTCAGAAATGCTGGAGGTAGCTTTGAAAGAGAGCGAAATGCGCGACGGCAGTTCGACGGGCGATGACGGCAGGGCGGGCTGTTCTGGGTCGGGGGCCGTGACGGGAGCTGCCGCAGGCCCCTCCACGGGCGCAGAAATGGCGTTGGCATCGGGTACCGCGGCAGTCGGCCCGGCGCCGCTGCCATCACCCGCCGCGCCCTCCTCGGGAATCGCATCTGAGGCCGGCTTCGACACGGCATCGGAGGGTACAGCCGCCGGGGGAGCAGGCTTGGCGACCGGGCGCGATCGTTTTGGCGGGGCGGGAGTGGCCGCCTTCGGCGCGGTCGCTGCTGCAGGTTCAGGAACCAGAATCGCGGAATAAACCAATTCTGGAAGTTCGCGCCATCCCGAGGCCAACTGGGGCATCAGCCAGTAGAGCGCGACGTGAATGGCAATTGACAGCGAGATGGCAAGTACGGGCACCCGCGGGGGCCGCGCTGGCCAACGGGGGGCGGCTGCTGAATTGCGCCCGGCCGGAGTCATCTGGTTTGCAGACTGACCAGCCGTTGCTCCAGAGCGAGACCATGGGAATCCTCAAAAAGCATTCGAACCGGCAGGTAATGCCGATCCTTGGCCAACCAGAGTTGTGCCTTGGATTCACCCGGACCGGCATCCCGCACAAAATGCACGGTGGCGAAACGCTGTGTATCTATATCCAGGGTCGGTTCACCTTGTTTGACGTAGCGGTAGCGTTCGGCTTTTTTCCCCTGGCTCATCCATGCCTGCACCTCGTCGCCTTGCGGCGGCTGGAAGACAAACTGGTACATCGCTGACAATCGGTCGAGCGTACCCGTGGGTAGTACGAACGACTCGGTCTGCCGGTTGTGAGTCGAAACGATCTGCTGGTGCGGCCAGTCAAAGGTCGCCTGGATATTCCGTGACTGGTCGTTGTGGCGCTTGAAATCATAGCGCGCCGGTTCGAGGCCGCGTTCGCCGATGCGGCCTTCCGCGCTCACCGTCAGGCGGTCGCGCAGGAAAATGCGTAGCGGACCGGCTGTCTGCGTATCGGACACCACCCGGTACGTGTCCCTGTCCCGGACAAATAGTTCGTCGACGGTGCCAATGTGTATTCCTGACTTGTAGATCCGGTACTGCGCTTTGATCTCGACTGGCTTTTCGATCGCCGCCGCAGCTGTTCCGGATCCCAGAAAGTAGAGCGTGATCGAAAAAGCGCAAATCGCGGCGATCCGGCGGTTCATTTCATCCATCCCAGGGCACAAGCAGGCATTGGTTGTTGACTTGACCAGGAACGTCCCGGCTGGTCAGTTGGACGACACCGGCAGCGGTAAATTCCATCCTGCCCTCCGCGAGCCAGCGCAATGCCTGCGGATAGATGCGATGTTCCTGCGCAAGCACACGGTTCGCCAGTTGCGCCTCAGAATCACCCGGCAGTACCGGCACTGCCGCCTGCACGATGATCGGCCCATGATCCAGTTGCGGCGTAACGATGTGCACCGTCGCACCGTGCACCTTGACGCCGGCGTGTAGCGCCTGCCGATGGGTGTGCAGCCCCGGAAACGCCGGAAGCAGTGAGGGATGGATGTTGATGATGCGTTGCGGGTACCGTTCGATGAAGCCGGCGGTGAGGATGCGCATGAAACCGGCGAGAACGATGTAGTCCGGTGCGAACGCGTCGATGGCGGCTGCCAGGGCGGCATCAAAGGCCACGCGATCCGGGAACAAGTGGTGATCGACCGTTCCGGTTGGTATGCCGGCGGCAGCGGCCGTGGTGAGGCCCGCGGCGAGAGGTCGATTACTGATGACGGCGCGCACCTCGATGGGAAGCGCTGCTTTGAGAATGGCCTCCATGTTGCTGCCGCGACCCGAAATGAGGATGACGATGGATTTCATTGGATGGCCATTTGCAGGGCAAAGTCCAGCATTGACGCGGGTCCCGGGCCAAAAGTGCCCGGAAAGCCGCGCCAGTGCTTGAGTTTAGCCTTGGTATCAGAAAACGATGGTCTGGGCTTCACCAGCGACCCGCAGGTCGATGCGGCCAATGGAATAGACGGTTTCACCGGCGGCCCGCAGGTGGTCTCTGGCGGCATCTGCATCGGCTGCAGATACGACGACCGCCATGCCGATGCCACAGTTGAACGTGCGCGCCATTTCCAAATCGCTGACACCGCCGCTTTCCTGGAGCCAGTTGAAAACTGCCGGCCGTTGCCATGACGATGAATCGACGCGTGCGACGACGTTGTCCGGTAGCACACGCGGAATGTTCTCGGTCAACCCGCCGCCGGTGATGTGCGCCATACCCTTGACCATGCCGGGATGTTTTTCCAGCAAGGAGAGCATCGGTTTGACATAGATCCGGGTGGGGGCGATCAGGTCAGCCGCCAACTGCTGGTTCCCCGGCGCGTGAAGGTCAATGCCAGACCGTTCAACGATCTTCCGAATCAGCGAGTAGCAATTGGAGTGCGGCCCGCTGGAGGCAAGTCCCAATACGATATCGCCCGGAACGATGTTGCGACCGGTGATCAC
>CAYSKY010000192.1:1827-6300 GCA_964431425.1 uncultured Burkholderiales bacterium | reverse complement strand
CACCAGCATTGGCGCGGCTCTCCGGGCATTTTTGGCCTGGGAGCCGCGCCAATGCTAGTGTTTTTCCAATGATTCCCGGTCCTTTCGCGTCAGCCGCTCCCATGCATGGCGATGCGACCAGGCCACCAATTCCCGCAGGTAACCAGCGGGAAAAGACGATACATCGACAATCGTGATCCAGTGATAGCGCCCGCGATACCGCGCCGGTTTGCAGCCCGGCACGCCGGTCAGTTCCACAAATCGCGCTGGTGTGACTTTGATGCTGAAGCGCCACTTCTCGGGCTCGCTGGTCTTGAAATACGCGTAGTCGCGTCGGCCCAGTTCATAGACCAGGATGTTGTACGGCGGCGGCAGCAGGCGCACGGTGGCGCCGGGCAGGCTGCGGCAGAACTTTTGCAACTGCTTGAGGTTCATGGCGGGCATTGTAGCCAGCCTGCCCACGGTGCACCGGTTATTTCATGTCCATCTTCAGTCCTGCCACGGCGCGCTGGCGCACGCCCTCGATGATGGCCTCGCGCTGCCCGAATGCCTTGCCGCCCTCGGCGAAATCGGCGGCCTTGTGCCCCTGCGGATCGCGCGCCTCGGAGTAGATGATCATCAATTCGCGGCGCGCGGTTTCATCCAGCCGCACCATGCGCAGGTTCACCACTTCCGGCGCCAGCGTGTAGCCCCTGGCATCCAGCAGCTTTTGCACGGCCTCGCGGTCCGAGCCTTTGCGCATGTTGGCGGGTGGCGTTTCCAGCGTGGCAAACGAGGCGCGCTCGTGGAACTTGTGTCCGCCGATGGTCACATTCAGCGGGTCCTTGCTGTAGTTGTAGATGTGGCGGTTATCCGGCAGGTAGCTTTCAAACTGGATCCAGTAGAGCCGCTTGGCGCGCTTGCCCTCGAGTTCGGCAAACACATGGATTTCGGCATTGGCCACGCCGTAGAGCACAAACTCGGTGGTGCCGACGTAGCTGAAGGCGGGGTCCACCGCGATGCTGCCCACGGGGAAATCGCGGGACTTCAGTACATTGCCTTCAAGAGTTGCCTGGGCAGCCTCGGCGACGGGTGACAGCAGCACGGCGGCGGCCAGCAGGGTGGCGAACGTGTTGAGAATGCGGCGGGTGGTCATACGCTTCCTTTCCGGTGAATTGTGCGCACCCCGATCGGGTCGGCAGTCTCTTGGACGCGCCGGCAGGGCCTTCTGGATGCGGGTGTGGCATTTCGGAACGTGCCGGCACAATTGACCACAAGGCGCCGACGCAGGCGAAAGTGCGAAAATCGGCCCTCAGGTGTTGTCCCCTCCTCACTCCGGAACCAATCCCGCCCATGACCAAAGTATTCCTGCGCCAGACCTCGCAATGGCTGCACAAATGGTTGGCCCTGTTTGTCGGCATCCAGGTGGTGCTGTGGATGGTCGGCGGCGTGGTATTTGCACTGGTGCCCTTCGATGCCTGGGTCAAAAGCGGTGAGATGGTGCGCAAGGCGCCCAAACCTTCCGAGGCCACGCCGCTTTATCCGCTGGCCGACATCGCCACCCGCCACGCGCCCCTGCGCTCCATCGAACTGGTGGGACAGGGCACGCAGTTCTATTACCGCCTGACCGATGCCGTCGGCCAAAAGAAACTGGTGAACGCTATCGATGGTGTGCCGGTGCCGGCGCCCGATGAAGCCGGCATCCGTACGCTCGCGCGCCAAGTGTATGCGGGCGACGCCGCCATCGCTTCGGTACGCTGGATCACCACGCCCGAACCGCGGCGCCTCGGGCTGGTGGACGAATCACAGGGGAAAGTGAATATCTGGCAGGTGACGTTTGCCGACCGTTTCAACACCAGGCTGTACTTCTCGCCAGCCGGTGAATTCCTGCGCAGCCGCAACGATGCGTGGGTGCTCTATGACTTTTTCTGGCGTCTGCACATCATGGATTACGGAGACGGAGAGGACTTCAACAACCTTTTCCTGCGCATCCTGTCGCCGCTGGCGCTGGTGCTGGTATTGAGCGGCGTGGTGCTGCTGTTCTTCACGCGGTTCCGGGCGCTGCCCCGGCGGACGGCAGTGCGGCGGGATTAGCTGCACCGCCGGATTGATTTACCGGGCGACGATCTTGCCCGTGGTGCCGGCATCGGAATCGGACCAGGTGTTTTCGCCTTTTGCGTCTTTACTCACCTGTACGGTGTACGTGATAAAGCCCTGCTTGAACACCAGCGCGCCGCCGCTGCGCTTGGCTTTGATCGGTTTGTCGTTCACCCACACCTGATTCTTTTCATTGACGCGGATGATCGCCACCGTCGCACCGGTTGGCCCAACCGCCATCCACTGGCCTTTGTACTCAGGCTTCTTTACCGCAGGCGCATTACCCGCCGGTGCCCCGGCACCAAATCCTGCCTTGGCGTTCTCGGCCTTGGTCTTGTTGATGTCGCACCCCTGCGACTCGGATAACTGGGTGCAGCCCGAGCGGTCGAGTTTCTTGGCGTAGTTCGCGTCGATGGCATTGGCGGTTGAATGCGCGAACGCCACAAGCGCCAGACCGCTGAGCAACATTGCTTTCATGGTTTCAAGACCTCGGGGAAAAAGTGTAGGAAATAACCGCGCGAGCGGCGGCAAGAAGGATTTGGCCCGACTCCGTGTGGGCGAAATGATACCCGCTGCACTGCCCGGCGTATCTCCAGAATCCGGATTTCAGGAATCATCCGCTCCGAATCCGCTCCCGCTACTCGTGCCGCAAACACTCCACTAGCAGCAAGCGTGATGCGCGTCGCGCTGGATAGAAGCGGAACTGCACACCGCTGACGAGGCAGTTCGAATCTGCGTCGCTCTAAGACTCCGACCTCTGCGCGCCAGCGTCAGCCCTACTTGAGTGCCTCGCTCATCAAGTTCTCGCTGATTGCCAGCATCGGTGCCCCGCTCCAATTGCAAAGCGCGATCAGGCCCATGCGCTTGGACGGGATCCATTTGAAGCTGCCAACAAATCCGTTGAATCCCCCGAGGTGAAATGCGACGTCAAGGTCTCGCTCCCGGGCACGCATGAGTCCGAAAGCGTAGTCATTGGGGGTGCCATCTGACAACACCCCTCGTTCGGTCAGGCGCTGGCCGAGTTGCGGGCTGGCGGCGATCGCGTTTGGGTCATCGAACAGGCGGGTCCATTTGCCCATATCGTTGATCGTTGTCAGGAGCCCACCGGCACCCACCTGTGCGTAAAGCGTCCTCACGGCGCGATAGTGACCGCGCCCCGCCTCGTTGTAACCACTCGCCAGGCGGGGTACGACTTCCGTGGGGTCGTCGAAAAAGCGCGTGTCTTTCATGCCGAGGGGGATGAACAATTCCTCGTTCGCAAACTCCCGCAGCGACTTTCCCGAGGCGCGCCGGATAATCTCTGCGATCAGGAAGTAGTTGCTGTTGCTGTAGGAGTACCTGAGACCGGCGGCAAACGCGGGTTGTTGCTTTGCGATCAGCGTCACCACTTCCGCCGGGGAATGCCGGTTCGCCTCGATACCCGCGTCAATCCACAAACCCAGGAAATCCGGCAATCCGGTCGTGTGATGGACCAGATGACCGATCGTAATCGGGGGCGAGTAGTCCGGGAGCTCAGGGATATACAGGCGTACGTTGTCGTCGAGCGCGACCTTACCCTGGTCAACGAGCCGGAGTAACGCGGCGGCCGTGAAGTGCTTTGACACGGATCCGGTATAGAACACGGTATCCGGGGTAATTCGCACACCGTGTTCAAGGCTTGCTGACCCGTACCCGCCCTTCGCCACCCAACGTCCCTCCCGTATGACGCCCGCCGCGCAGCCGGGTACGTTGCCTTTCGTCCACGAGGTAAACAGCCGGTCGAGCCGGGGCTGGAGCGGGGACGGCGCAGCCGCATGAGCCGCGAAAGAAAAAAGCGCGGAGGCAATCAACACGCGGATCATCAGCGCCTTCATTCCCCGCATTGATGGGCTCCCATCCCCGGTATCAGGCAGTTGGTGGGGCACCGCGTGAATCGTTGCCCCTCAATAGCGCATGACGCTGTCTGGCAATGTTGGTGTTCCCGGGCGCGCATCATGCAGAGTCTACATGGGCATTGCGAATCGACCGGCCACACCCGGCTGGTAGCCGTCGACCGCTTGCAGGCCGGCCGACGGCAACACCTTTATTCGTGCCGCAAACACTCCACCGGCAGCAACCGCGACGCCCTGCGCGCCGGGTAGAACCCGAAGAACACGCCCACAGCACAGCTGAAGATGGTGGCAATCGCCACCGCCTTGAAGCCGATGGCCAGATCAAATTTGCCGGTGGCGGTGACCGCCACCGCCAGCCCGGCCGAGATGGCGATACCGATTACGCCGCTCACGAGGCAAATGGACACCGCTTCGATCAGGAACTGCCACAGCACGTCGGCGGGCCGCGCGCCGATGGCCATGCGGATGCCGATCTCGCGGGTGCGTTCGGTGACGCTCACCAGCATGATGTTCATGATGCCGATGCCACCCACCACCAGCGAAATGG
>CAYSKY010000192.1:0-1817 GCA_964431425.1 uncultured Burkholderiales bacterium | reverse complement strand
AACTAAAGCCCCTTGGCGATGGATTCGACTGACATTGAGAACTCGCCGAAATTCACCACGCGAAAATCATCGAGATCGTCGGCGCGGATGCGGTGGCGGTCACGCACCAGGTCAGTGATGTCGGCCACCATCTCATTGACCGTTTCAGCAGACTTGGCCTGGGCGATGATGTACTGCACCGCGCGCGGCGTGGGCGTGCGCACCAGCGTCACGCGTGCCGTGGAGATAGGCACCATCACCACTTCACCGATGTCCCCCACGTCAAAACTCTGGCCTTCGTTGTCCAGCACGCCGATCACCTGGAAGCTCTGGTTGTCGATGCGGATGCGCTGGTTGATGGGGTCGGTTTTATAGAACAGCTGCTCGGCCACCTTCTTGCCCAGCACCGCCACACGTGCCGCACTGGCCACATCCACATCGCTGATGGCAATGCCCTTGGCCAACCGCAGGTTGCGGATGCTGAAGGCCACCGGCGTGGTGCCCTGCACCTGATTGTTGCTGTTGTCGTTGCCGTAGGAAATCTGCGAGAACACGGTGAGCATCGGCGCCGCACCCTTGACGGTGGGCAGCCGGTTCATTGCCTCGGCGTCGTCCTGCGTCATGGTTTGCACGGTGCCGGTACGCAGGCGTGCGCCCACCGCCTTGCGAGAATCGGCCTGCACGATCACCAGGTTGCTGCCCAGCACGGCCAGTTGTTTGTCGATGAAGGCGCGAATGCCGTCGCCCACGGCCAGCATCAGCACCACGCTGGCAATGCCGATCACGATGCCCAGCATGGTGAGCATGGTACGCAGCGGATTGGCCATCATGGCGCGCAGCGCCTCGGCCCATACCTGGGTGAACTTCATGCCAGCACCCCCTGTTGCGCGGCCGCGGCCGCCGCCACGCCGGACTCTTCCATCATGTCGCGCTGCATCTGCAAAAGCCCTTCACGCGATGGGCCGTCGTACAGCACCAGTCCGTCCTTGAGCCGCACCAGCCGTTTGGCGTGCGCGGCGATATCCGGCTCGTGGGTGACGAGGATGATGCTCTGCCCGCGCTCGCGGTTGAGCGTGGTGAGCAGGCTCATGATGTCGTTGCTGGTGCGGGTATCGAGGTTGCCGGTGGGCTCGTCGGCGAGAATCAGCGGCGGGTCCGCCACCAGCGCCCGCGCGATGGCGGCGCGCTGCTGCTGGCCGCCGGAGAGCTGGTTGGGCTGGCGCGTACTGAACTTGCCCAGGCCGACCTTTTCAAGCTGGGCCTGCGCCCGCTCGCGCGCCTGCGCGCGCGGCACCCGGGAATAAAGCAGCGGCAGCGCAACATTGTCGATCAGCGTCATGCGCGACAACAGGTTGAAGCTCTGGAACACAAAGCCCAGCGTGCGGTTGCGCAGGCCCGCCAGCTCGGCGCGGTCCATGGCATCCACCGCCTGGCCGTTGAGGTGATAGGCGCCGGCCGTGGGTTTATCCAGGCAGCCGAGGATATTCATCAGCGTGGATTTGCCCGAGCCCGACTGGCCCATGATGGCCACGAAATCGCCCGGCGCCATGATGAGGTCGATGCCGTGCAGCACCGGCGTTTCCACGCGACCGTTGAAGTAGCTCTTTTTGACGCCGGTGAGCGCGACCAGCGATGCAGACAGGTTGGAAGTCATCGGCGCGGTGTTACTGCTTTGTCGGGTCGGCCAGCAGTGAACGCACCACCACCTTGTCGCCCGCCTTCAGCGGCCCCTTCACCACTTCAGTGTATTTGCTGTTGGACAGGCCGATCACCACATCCACCGGCTCCGCCTCGGCCTGCTGGCCGGGTGTCTTCGGTTCCACCACTTTGTAGAGCCG
>CAYSKY010000191.1:0-6315 GCA_964431425.1 uncultured Burkholderiales bacterium | reverse complement strand
CTGAACAGCATGCCGACCGCTTCGGTTGCGCTATGCCGCCAACCAGAGCTGCGGACGAATCCTGGCAGGATCACCCGCGATCGGCGCGGCTACCTCCCCCACCCGCGATGCCCCCAACGAAAGATAGAACCCCTCCGCGTGAGGATCGGCGTCGATGGCGATCCCCGTGCCGCGGGCCGTGCGCACTAATTCCATTGCGTGCTCCACCAGCGTCCGCCCAACCCCCCGTCCCCTGGCGCCCGGACGCACCCAGCAGTGTTCAAGTTGCCAGCCCGCGGAGAACCCGGCCACCTGCATAAAGCCGACGATGCCTGAAGCGTCTTCGGCCACGATGGTCGGTGCCACCAGTGATGCCGGCGTAATCGTCAACTCGCTTCTCCATGCCTCAATTTGCGCAGGCGGGTAAGGCCACGCGGCTTTCGACTCCTGTGCCAGCGCGGTCAGTGTGGCGCAGTCCGGGGGCCGCGCAGGGCGCAGTCGCAGAATCTCCGACACGCAACCAACCGAAATCTGAACCAGCCGCAACCGGTCAGGAAGCGTCCCGTTCACGGCAGCTGAGAGTTGCATAGCTGCCCTTGGGAAGCATGGACTTGATCCCGACCGACTTGAGATCGGCCACCGGATCAACACCGGTGGCAAGCTTGCAACCGTTCTGCTTCGCGAATGTTTCCAGGTTGCCGCCACCACCTGCGAGCTGCACGGTCAGGCCCAGCCCGGGGCTCACGCAGCAGCCCACGTTGCGGGTCATGTACTCCTCCTCCAACACCACCAGCGTATGGCCCATGAACGTCGCCGGCTTCTTCAGCTGGTAGTAATCGGTGTAGTCGGCACGGGCATCTGCCTTCGCGCCGATCAGGCCGGCACCGGCGTAGCGCTTGATGGCCGCGCGGGCGCTGCCCAACCGGTCCGTGGTTCCCTTCTTGAGGCGCAACGCGTCGGCAAGTGTTGCTTCCGGTGATGCATCTGCTGCAGCGCGCAGCGTGGGAGAGGCAATCAAAACTATGGCAGCCAACGCGGCAGCAATTCGCTTCATGGGCATCCTGAATGGTTGGTGTGATCGATCCCGCAATTTACCAGTCAACGTACCGCCGGTACCGGGCCGCTCATCAGCACCCGGCCATCCTGTGTGGCCTGCAGCCCGTAGCGGGCGTACAGCGCACACGCCGCCGCATTGTCGCCGCCCACTTCCACCCGGATGGACCGGCACTGCCGGTTGCGGCATTCGGCCAGGAGGGCTTCCAGCAGGGCACCTGCCACCCCAAGGCGCCGGTATTCCGGTTTAACGAACAGATCGTCTATGTTGCCGCCGAGCGCGCCATGTTCCATGGTGTAGCAGGTGGTCAGTACCGCGTGACCGGCCGGTACGCCTGCCATACGCGCGATCCAAACGGCGCCCAGCGCGGCGTTGTCGATCAGACGCGCGAATGCACCCTGCGCCCAGTCAGCGTCCAGCGCGTGTCCGGATTCGGCGTAGAAGTCGTGCGTGAGTGCCACCAGCGTATCGAGGTCCGTGGCAGTGGCACGCGTGACCGTCATCGTGTCCTGGATTGGCTTCATGTCATACGCTCCCCAGTCGGCAAAGGTGCGTGAGGTACCGGGAACTTCATCAGCATCGCAGCCATGCCGGCCAGCAGCCCGTAGCCCAGCAAAGGCCCCGCCCCATAGCCAATCAGCGGGGCCGGCGTCAGGTCCGCTACGGAGCAGGCGAACAGTACCGCATAGTACGCCGCGACGGATGCCATGCGTGCATCCACTCTCGACAGGAACACCGCAACCGTTATCACCAACGCTGCAGCGGACAGCGAGACCGCCACACCGACCGGAGTGGAATGTGCCCAAGCCACGCGAATCACCTGCTCCACGTGGCGCACAGGCGAAAGCGGATCGACTTGCAGGGCTGCAAATCCCACGGCAGCTGCGATGACAAGCATCAGCAATATACGCACGGCAGGATGTGCCGGGTTGCGAATGACGATGATGCCTGCCGCCGCGGCGAGTGCCAGCACCTGCGACAAGTCCGGCTGTAGTGCCAGCACCACCGCCAGCAATCCCAAGCCGGCCATGGATAACGACTCCCATCGTGCGCCCCAGCGATACGAAACTGCCGCCACTGCCAGCATCGCGGGAATGACCATCGGCGCGATATACAAGACCACCGGCCCCAGCCTTAGCCAGCGCGTCGGCGCACTTCCGCCAGCCAGCAGGGGAAGCGCACAAAGCACAACACCCATTCCGGCCGCCACGGCCAGTGTCGCCTGTGACGGAACGAGCCTGATCAACGACATCACGGCCACGATCGCAAGCATCAGCAAGACCGCCCCGGCCTGCACCGCCCACACGTTGCGACCAACGTCCGTAATGGACAGCAGGAAAAAGCTGGCGGCAATGGCCGGCAGCGCGCCGATTATCATGGCGACGGCGGGGTTACATTTCATGGTCATTACTGGCGGAAGCAACGACAATACCTAGCCTTCACTCTGCAAACTTTCAAAGGTTTTCTGACGGCGCTATCTGTCAAGGAACATGCTCTCATGGCTGAAGTAGTACCCGCCCATGTGAAGCCAGAGCCAGATCAGTGAAGCCATCAATGCGACTGACATCGCACGCCGCCGCCAAGCGGGGACGATCCCTTTGGACGAAAAAAATGTTGCGCCAATGGCAAGTGGCCCAATGGCTGAGAGCAGGTAGCACAAGGCGATAACGTCACTTGCCAAGTGGCGCGCCCCCAGTTCGAAAATTCTTATAAGGAGAATGATTTCGTAGCTGAGCAAAGCCACAGAGGCGAACGCGCCAATGGTGAACACCAACCAGGTGAGCATGGTAGGAGCGTTCATTGGCGATGCTGTAAATGACTGCGTGCTTTACATCCAACCCGACACAAGCCCCACGCATGACACTCAATCACGGCTCGCTGCTCCACGCACCAGCACACCAATTTCCGCGTATTCATAGGTGGTGATCTCGAACGGATTGCCATCAGGATCGCTGAAGTACACAGACCACGACACCGCGTGGTCCTCCAGTTCCGGCAGCGACCCGAGTTCCGTCCGCAGGTGATGTTGCCACTCCAGAAGGCCTTTTGCGGATACGCGCATCGCGATGGTCGAACGGCAAGGCCGCGCGGGACGCTCGAATAGCGCGAGATGAATCTGGTTTGATGGGTCGCTAAGCGTCAGCGGTCCGCCGTCGGCAGCCCAGAACGCCAGCTCCGTGACGCGCCGGAGACCGAGCACGCGGCCGTACCAGGCCTCGGCGGCATGGCGGTCGGTGACCATGACATGGATATGATCGATGACTTGAAGATCAGGTGGCATTCAAGGAGTTCGTGAACGCTGAAAAAATCGGGACCCGGATTGCGGCGGAATCAATGACCACTAAGCGGGCGCTTTAACCGGCACCAACCCCAACTCAACCAAACGCGCCTTCAACTCATCCACGGTTGCCCAAGGCAGAATCGGCGAGTTCTGCCTTTCGTCCGGCGGGTTGGCAAGCAGGCCATCCGACCACCCACCACAGCCCACCAGCGGCAACAGGGGACGCTTGTGCAGCCACGCCAGGCAGACTTCAGAGATGGTTCCCGCCCTGCCACCGATGACGATGCAGGCGTCGCCGGACAGTGCCATGAGCAGGTTGCGGGCATCGCCCATTCCGCAGGGTACGACCACCGTCGCCGGCCAGTCCGGTGGCGGCATCTGGTCGGGCGGAATGATGCTGAGCACCGTACCCCCTGCCGCGACGGCGCGCTCGGCCGCCACGCGGGTCGCAGGGCTTCCACAGCCGCTGACCACGGTGATCCCGAGGTTTGCCAGCAGACCGCCGGCCTCGCCGGCACGCTCGAACGCTTGCGTGCCGGGTTCGGCACTGCCCAATACTGAAATTTGGGGACGACGGATGGATGTTTTCATGGCGATCCGGTGAGTCGTTACTGGTCTGGTCCGGCGTTCAATGGCAGCCTGCCTGCCAGCTACTGTTTGGCCGCACTCCAATAGGACAGGAAGTTACGCCCGGTCGAGTTCGTGAGCCCCTCCAGCCTGCCGCTTATGAGCGTTGCCGAATGGTTGTACGGTCCCGACTGGTCCGAGGTGACGAATCCAATCCGCACCGCGCCCCAATCGGCATTGATTCTGGCTTGCTCGACCGGCGTGCCATAAAAAGTGCCGGTAAAGGTCTTGCCCTGAACCGACGACACCACAAACTGCTGGAAATATTCGGGGTCTCCAGGCTTGGAACGCAGATCCACTTTCCAAGTACCCACCAGCGCCTGCGCATCCGCGGGCCCGACATCGGACTCGATGGACGCGCAGCCGGCCGCCAGAATGATCGTGAGCAGGGGTATTGCAACTCGCATGCCGTTCCTTCCAGGTTTGAATGCAAATTCATGCGCCGCCATGCTTGTCGGACCGCCGCGCGACACAGCCGGCCGCGTTGCGCCGGAACCTGGCGCCCCGGTCACTGCCCGGCTGGCGGCTGCCAAAGCTCCACCTTGTTGCCTTCCGGGTCGATGACCCAGGCAAATTTGCCGTATTCGGAATCGTCGACCTTGTCGAGAACATTGCAGCCCTCCTCGCGCAGCACCTTGACGAGCGCATGCAGGTCCTCGACCCGGTAATTGATCATGAAGCTGGCGCTGCTCGGGGCGAACTGGTCTCCTTGCGCGGAACCGACGGACCAGATGGTGGTGCCGCCCGCTGGTTTGCCCTCCGCGTCGGCCCAGCTGAAGGCCGTGCCACCCCACTCCTGCACATCAATGCCAAGGTGCCGCTTGTACCAGGCCTGCAGGGCCGGTGCATCTTTCGCTTTGAAAAAAATACCGCCAATGCCGGTGACTCGCTTCATGAAACCTCCGGAGGGCACAAATGGATCGGGCACGCGTTGCTGTCGCGGCAGTTTGCCATGCTGGCAACCGAAAGTGGGGCACCCCGCCTGTCACACAGTCGGCATTGCGGTCAGGCGGCCGGCAGGTGACAAACCGCCTCGATGTTGTGTCCGTCTGGACCAATGACAAACGCCGCATAGTAATTCGCGTGATAGTGCGGCCGCAGTCCCGGCGGACCGTTGTCTTTGCCGCCCGCCGACAGCGCCGCGCGATAGAACGCATCCACCTGCTGACGGCTGGGGGCCGAAAACGCCAGGTGTAGATGAGCAGGTTTCTCATCGGTCTGGTACAGGCACAGCGAAACGGTCCCCTCTGGCTGGTACAGTTCGACGCCGTTTGGCGGCCATTCCCTGACAGAGGTAACCCCCAGCGGTGCCAGCGCCTCGACGAAAAACGCCTTACTCGCGACGTAGTCGCTGACGCCAAACTTGACGTGATCAAACATGGATTCTCCTGTTGCGATTGCATGCCGCGACGACTTTGGACGGACAGTCAGACATGAACGAAAGCGCCCTGGTTTGCAGTGACGTATTCTGCCAGCTTGACCCAGACATCCTCATCGCCGCAGACCTGCCGGCTGAGCTGCACGAACGCATGCTCCTCATTCACTCGTACTGTGTCGAGCCACTTTTGCCGCGCTGTTTCATGAAGATGTGGCTCGGCGAAAGGGAACATCTGATGCGAAGTCGCGATGCACTGTGCGGCCCGTTCCGCCCCGATTCTGCGATAGGCCTCCACAAAAAACGAATAGGCAGGCGATCCGTCGAAGTCGCACTCGTAGAAATATTCCAGCCCGCCATTGTCAATAATGCCTTGCGCGGACGTGACGACCACAACAGTCTGAAGCGGTGTGGGCAGACGATTGATATCGCGATCCAGGCTTTTCAGCCGCGCAAGAGCAAACTCGGTCGCTTTGGTGAGCAGGGAACCGCTCACGAGCGCCCACCGCGCGGGCAAACGAGTGGCCCTGGCGCCGGCAGATACACGGGCAACGTATCCAATCTCACTGCGCCCTGCACCACGCAATGGCGTCCTCAAGACGGTCGTCACCCCAGAAAACTTCCGTGCCCACCACAAAACTCGGCGACCCGAAAATACCGAGTTCCCGCGCCGCATCGGTCCGCTGCTTGTATAGCGCCATAATGGATTCGCTCTCCGCATGCGCCAGGCATTCGTCTGCGTCGCGGCCCAGCGCCGTTATGATGGCGTGCAGGTGGTCTGTTGCGCCCGGATCGCGATGCTCCAGAAACCATGCTTGGTACGCCGCCTGGACAAATTCGGGGCACCAGCCTTCGGTCGATGCCAGCGTGGCCACGTGATTGGCCCGCTCTTCCGGGTCGATCGGGTATGGGGGCGCGCCATGAAAGGGAATATTGAACCGGCCGGCACGCCGCTCGATGTCCCGCCACATGTACTGCTGCTTCACGGGCTTGCCGGCG
>CAYSKY010000190.1:0-6331 GCA_964431425.1 uncultured Burkholderiales bacterium | reverse complement strand
CCATGCACCAGGACCACGGCCAGAGCCCGGCGGTCTGCCAGCAGGCCATGCGCCTCGGTTTTTCCAGCGTGATGATGGACGGCTCGCTGCAGGCCGACGGCAAAACCATCGCCAGCTATGAATACAACGTGGACGTCACCCGTCGTGTGGTGGAGATGGCGCACGTCATTGGCGTTTCGGTGGAAGGTGAACTGGGTTGCCTCGGCTCCCTGGAAACCATGCGCGGCGACAAGGAAGACGGCCATGGCACGGATTCCACCATGACTCGCGAGCAGTTGCTGACCGACCCGGACCAGGCTGCAGACTTTGTGAAACTCACGGGCGTGGATGCACTGGCCATCGCCATCGGCACCTCGCACGGCGCGTACAAGTTCACCCGCAAGCCAACCGGCGACATTCTGGCCATCGACCGTATCAAGGCCATCAACGCGCGCATCCCCAACACGCATTTGGTGATGCATGGCTCGTCGTCCGTACCGCAGGATCTTTTGCAGATAATCCGCGAAAACGGCGGCGACATGAAAGAGACCTACGGCGTGCCGGTGGAAGAAATCCAGGAAGGCATCAAGCACGGCGTGCGCAAGATCAACATCGACACCGACATACGCCTTGCAATGACCGCCGCCATCCGCAAGTTCATGAACGAGAACAAGGGCGCCTTCGATCCGCGCGACTACCTCAAGCCCGCCCGTGCTGCGGCCAAGGCGATCTGCAAGCAACGCTACGAACAGTTCTCCTGCGTGGGACAGGCCTCGAAGATCAAGGCAATCAACCTGTCGAAGATGGCAGAAAAATACGCCAAGGGTGAGTTGAAGCAGGTCGTCAATTGACCCACGCGGCTGCCGGTGCCACGGCGGCCTATTGCCGTAACTGCAATCTGTTCCTCGGCGAAAAGCCGGGGAACTATTGCCCCCACTGTGGCCAGGAAACCGCCAACCACCCGCCCACCCTGTGGGAGTTCGTGCACGAATTCATCACGCACTACGTGGCACTGGAGGGCAAGCTCTGGCGCACCATGTGGATGCTGTTCTTTCGGCCGGCGGAACTGACGCGCGAATACCGGGCGGGAAGGCGGACTCGCTACATCTCCCCGTTGCGGCTCTACATCACCGCCAGCTTCCTGTTTTTCCTGGTGGTCAAGTTCGCCGGCATCGGCAACCTGATGAACACCGAAGCGCGCACAGAACCCGACCTGCAGCTCAAGCGTGGCCTCGCGGTCACCACGACCGTGCCGCCGCCTACGGTTGACAAGGCGCTCGAAGAGTTTGAGGTCAACCAGGACAAGATCGATTTCGACTGCAAGCCGGGCGAGGAGTATTGCCTTGCCTTGCAATCGCGGCTGCAGAAAAAATACGTGGGCAAGAGCGGCAAGCAAGTGCTTGATGTGCTCAAAGCAGGCATGCTGGCCAACTTCCCCTACGCCCTGTTCCTGATGCTGCCGCTGTTTGCAGGACTGACCAAGCTGCTCTACCTGCGGCGCGGCATGTACTATGGCGAGCATGTGGTCTATGCACTGCATATACACGCGTTCACCTTCTTTGTTCTGCTTTTGAAGGCGCTACTCCCGCGCTACGTTGGTGATGTTGTGCTCATCGGGGCATGGGTCTATTACTTTGTCGCCCTGCAACGCTTTTTCGGCGGCCGCTGGTGGGCGACCGGCATGCGCTATGCCATCATCGCTACCGTCTATCCCATCCTGCTTGTGCTGGTTACCACGACGGTTCTTTTTTACGTACTGATTGCGTAGACCATGTTCAATTCCTCGATTACCTCCCTTCCCCTCGTTGCCCGCGGCAAGGTCCGCGACATCTACGCCGTCGGTGACGACAAGCTGCTGCTGGTGACCAGCGACCGGCTGTCGGCCTACGACGTCATCCTGCCGACGCCCATTCCGAAAAAAGGGGAGATTCTCGTTTCATTGGCCAACTTCTGGTTCGGCAAACTCGGGCACGTCGTGCCCAACCAACTCACCGGCATTGACCCCGAAACCGTGGTGGCGCCCAACGAATGCGACCAGGTGCGCGGGCGCGCCATCGTGGTGAATAAGTACAAGGTGCTGCCCATTGAAGCCGTGGTGCGCGGCTACCTGGAAGGCTCCGGCTGGAAGGAGTATCAGGCTTCGCAGTCGGTTTGCGGCGTGAAGCTTCCACCGGGTCTGCAGCGCGCCTCGAAGCTGCCTGCGCCGATTTTCACGCCGGCCACGAAGGCGGAAGCGGGCGAGCATGACGAGAACATTGACTTTGCCACGACAGAAAAAATCATCGGGGCGGCGCGCGCGGCCGAAGTTCGCGATACCGCGTTGCGCCTCTACACCGAAGCCGCCGACTACGCGCTCGGCAAGGGAATCATCATCGCCGACACCAAGTTCGAGTTTGGCGTGGACGCTGACGGAAAACTGCATCTGATCGACGAAGTACTGACCCCGGATTCGTCACGCTTCTGGCCTCTGGCCACTTACAAGGTGGGCGAGTCCCCGGAAAGCTTTGACAAGCAGTACATCCGCAACTGGCTGGATGCCATCGGCTTCAACCGCAAACCACCGGCACCCGACGTGCCGGCCGACATTGCGCAAAAAACCAGCGACAAATATCGCGAGGCACTGACGCGGCTCACGGCCGCGTAGCGCGGCAAATCAATCGTCGCGGCTGTTCTCGATGCGCTGACGGATGAGGTAGATCACCCGGTTGTTGTCGTTGAACATCACGCTCAGGTCCACCCAGTAACCCCAGGTGTCCTTGTAGCGGTAATCCCAGGCGATGGCCTCCAGGTTGTCAAAACGCATCCGCTGGTGGGGCTTGCCGAGGATGGCTTCCACCTGCTCCGGCGTGGCATTGCGCACCACCCGGGCAACGATGTCATCGTTCAGATCGTTGCGCCACAGCCCCTCGCGCGCAGCCGGTGCCGGGGTCAGTGTCGCGCAAGCCGACATCACCCCTGCCAGCAGTACGGACACGGCGATTCGAAACCAATTCAATTTCATCTGTGCTCTCCAGGCGGCATCGGTTCGATGGGCCTTTGGTAAGATGACATTCTGACCCTCTGCGCACGCTACATCAACTGCCGGGGAACCCGATGTACGGCCCATCGCAGCACCCCGCGGCCGGCGGCGCCCAAAGTGGACAAACAATCATGTTGCAAAACCCGCTCGACCTGACCCGCGACCTGCTGCATTACAACACGATCAATCCCCCAGGCATGGAGCGCGATTGCGCGCGCCATCTCGGCAAGTTGCTGGAGGCAGCCGGGTTCAAGGTGGCCTTTCATGAGTTTGCCGATGCCCGCACCAGTGTCATCGCCACCATCGGCGGCGGGCAGGAAAAACCGCCGATCTGTTTTACCGGCCACATCGACATCGTGCCGCTGGGCGCATCGGCCTGGTCCCGGGATCCGTTCGCGGGCGAGATGGACGGCGACCGCCTGTACGGTCGCGGCTCCACCGACATGAAGAGCGGTATCGCCGCCTTTGTCATCGCGGCCATCAAACTGGCACCACACCTGAAGAATTCGCCCGGCATCACGCTGGTGTTGACCGCCTCCGAGGAGGTTGGTTGCGAAGGCGCGAAATTCCTCGTGCAAGAGAAACTGCTGGATCGTGCCGGCGCGATTGTCGTGGCCGAGCCAACGGCGAACTATCCTTTCGTCGGCCACAAAGGGCTCATCTGGGTCGAGATCGAAACCAAGGGCAAGACAGCCCATGCCTCCATGCCCGAGCAGGGCGAGAACGCCATCCTCAAAATGGGGCAGGTGATCGACAAGCTCTCGCACTTTGACTGGAAACACGAGTGCGGCGTCGATTGCCACCACGTCATGGGCAAGCCGACCATGAACATTGCCACCGTGCACGGCGGTCTCAACACCAATTCGGTGCCCGATTCGGTCAAGCTCACCGTGGACATGCGCTCCGTACCCGGCATTGACCATGTCCATCTGTGCCACTCGATCGAACACCTGATCGGCGGCCTGGGAACGCTGCGCAAAATCGTCGAGACCCCACCGCTCTATTCAGAACCGGACGAATGGATCGAAAGCGTGTACGACCTCACCGCGCCTTTGCACGACGCCCGGCCCACGCCGAAGACCATCATGTTTTCCACCGATGGCGCGGACTTGCAGCGCGGCTACCTGCAAAGCGGCGCATCCAGCGTGCCCACCGTCATCCTCGGGCCCGGACAGCCGGAACTGGCGCACCAGACCGATGAATGGTGCTCGGTGCAACGCATTGACCACTCGGTGGAATTGTTCGAGCGCATCATGCGCGACTGGAACGGGATCTGAGCAGGTCTGTCAGACGGAGATGGCCATCTTCGCGGCCAGCCCGACCAGGAACACGACAAAAACACGCCGCAGCACCGTCACCGGCAAGCGGTGGGCCAACCGCGCGCCCAGCGGCGCGATGAAGAAGCTGGTGGCCGCAATCCCGGCAAACGCCGGCAGATAAACGTACCCCAGGCTCCATGGCGGCAACTCGTGATCCATGTTGCCGGTGACCACAAAGCCGACCGTACCGGCAATCGCGAGCGGCACGCCAATAGCAGCCGCGGTGCCAATGGCTTCGTGCATGCGCATATTGCACCAGGTCAGGAAGGCGATTGACAGCACCGCGCCGCCGATACCCGCAAAACTGGAAATCACCCCCATCAGCACGCCAAACGCAAACAGGCCGGCCGCGCCGGGTAGTGCATGGCGGCTTTTGGGCTTCAGGTCGAACAGCAACTGCACGGCCAGAAAACAGATGAAGCCCACAAAAAAAGACTTCAGGAATGCCGTACTGGCAAAGTGTGCCCCAAACGCACCGGAGAACGTGCCCACCAGGATTCCCGGCACCATCTTCTTCAGTACCTCCCAGTTGACCGCCTGATGCTGGTGGTGGGTCCACGCGCTCGCCAGCGCGCCAGGAATGATGGTGGCCATCGAGGTGGCCAGCGCCATGTGCACCACGTGATCACTGGAAAAGCCACTGGCCGCAAAGGTCAGGGACAGGATCGGCACCATCACCGCGCCACCGCCGATACCCAGCAAGCCGGCGAAGAAGCCGACAAACACGCCGACACCGAGATAGGTGAGCCAGAACGTGATGTCCATGGCTTAGCCCAGCAGGGGTGCAACCATAGGAATCAGCACGGCACCGGCAATGCCATGCAGACCCATTGCCAGGCCCGAGAACGCACCCGCTTCGGCGTTGACCGACAGCGCCCGCGACGTACCGATACCGTGCGCCGCCACGCCAATGGCAAAGCCGCGCTGCCACCATTCGGTCAATCGCAGCGCGTCCAGTACATAGCGCGCCACGATGGCGCCCATCACGCCGGTGGTCACGGCAAATACGGCCGTCAGCGTGGGTGAGGCACTGATGCGCTCGGCTACACCCATGGCGATGGGCGCCGTCACCGACTTGGCCAACATGGCCTTCTGGATCGTGGAATCGGCCCCCAGCAACCGCGCAATGCCCACGGCCGATAAAATGGAAACCGCGCCGCCGCAGAGTAGCGATACCGCCAGCGGCAACACGCGGCCGCGCAGCGCATCCCAGCATTGATAGATTGGCACCGCCAATGCCACCGTGGCGGTACCCAGCAAGAAGTGGATAAACTGCGCGCCCTCAAAATACTTCGCGTATGGCATGTCGATCAGCGTGATCGTGACGGCGACCAACAACACGGCAATGGCGACCGGATTGGCAAACGGGTGCCGGTCCAGCTTTTCATAAATGGTCATGCCCGCCTCATAGGCGAGCAGCGTCAGCAGCAGCGCGAACAGCGGACTGCCCGCGAGGTACACCCAGATTTCAGCAATGGGCAGCGCGGCATTCATGCTATTTGAGTGGAGCGGATTTGCCGGGCCAGAAACGCAGCACCGACGCGCTGGCCGCAATCGTCGCAATCACGCTGATTGCCAGCGCGATCACCACCGCCCAAATATGCATCTTCAACTGCGGCCAGAACATGACCACGCCGACGGCGGCGGGAACGAACAGCAGCCCGAGGTGCTTGGTCAATGCCGATGAAACCACCGCGATGGGCTCATCGGTCCTGCCGCGAAAAACCTGGAAGGCGAGCAATAGCACCAACCCGATCACGGGCCCCGGGACCGGCAATGCCAGCAAGCGCGAAACGACCTCGCCCGCCCCCTGGAATGACAACAGGACAATCAGGCCGCGAATCACGCTGCAAGGCCTTCGCAGCCCATCAGGGCGGCCATCAGAATTTCGCGTCCAGCAGCTTGAGAACGGTTTTCAGTTGCCCCGGTGTCACCGGCGTGATGGAGAGACGGTTGCCGCGCTGCAGGATGATCATGTCCTCAAGGCCCTTCGCCTTGCGCAACTCTTCCAGCG
>CAYSKY010000189.1:0-6360 GCA_964431425.1 uncultured Burkholderiales bacterium | reverse complement strand
GTGCTCGCGCAGGCCGGCATCCGGAAGGATGATCTAGACTGGATCGAACACAACGATGCCTTTGCCGCGCAGGCGTTGGCTGTGACCAAGGATCTCGGACTGAACCCGGCGAAAATCAATCCGCAAGGGGGCGCCATCGCCCTCGGACATCCCCTGGGTGCCACCGGCGCGCTGCGTGTTGCCACGCTGGTGCATGGCATGAGGCGCGAGAAGCAAAAATGGGGAATGGTGACGATGTGCATTGGAACCGGAATGGGCGCCGCCGGTCTGTTTGAGGCCATGTAGTTTTCGTCGGCCAAGTAATTGACTCATTGGTCATTTTTGCCTGTTGCGGGCACGCCACAGATTGCCTTCATTGTTAGGATTTGCTGTAAAATATGTGAAAACAAAGGGATCGCGTCGTAACTTGCAGTCATTACGCGTATCAGCGTCGCGACGCCGGTCCATAACGATTTTTCCGTTTTAAACCTTGAGGAGAACACCACATGAGCAGGTCTCATATTTACCGTCACGCGTTGCCTGCCGTGAAGGTTTCGGCACTGGCAGTCGGCCTGGCCCTTTCCGGTGCCGCAGTCGCCGAGCAATTCAAATTCGACAGCGGTCTGTCGGGCAGTTTTGACACCACCATTTCTGCCGGTGTCTCGATCCGTACCTCGAACCCCGACCCTACCTTGATCGGCATCGCCAACGGCGGCACGGCCCGTTCGGTCAACGAAGATGACGGCGACCGTGCGTACAAGAAAAATCGCGCTTTCTCCGAACTGCTCAAGGTAACGCACGACCTCGAACTGAAGTACGGCGAATGGGGTTTCTTCGGCCGCGGTCTCTATTTCGTGGACTTCAAGAACCGCAAGAACAATGCGCTGGGCCCGATCGGCAAGGACCGCATCGGTTCTGATGCACGCATGCTTGACGCATTTGTGTCGCGTGGTTTTGACCTCTGGGGCACGCAGCTGAAACTGCGCGCCGGCCAGCAGGTGATTTCCTGGGGTGAATCCACGTTTATTCCCAACGGTATCAACGTCATCAACCCGGTGGACGTCTCCAAATTGCGTGTGCCCGGCTCGGAGCTGAAAGAAGCCTTTATTCCCGTGACCAGCCTGCTGGCGTCAGTCGAGTTGACCAAGAACGCCAGCCTGGAATACTGGGCGCAGTTCAACCACGACAAGACCAAACTGGATCCGCGCGGTTCGTACTGGAGCAACAACGATTTCGCATCGGATGATTCGGATCGTGTGTTTGTCGGTTTCGGCCGCCGCAATGACCTGACCGGACGGACGGCGGGCAACCCGATCCCGTTGAACACCCCCACGGCAGGTCCGGTGGCGCAGGCGCTGTACGGCCCGTTCGATCCAGCTGCGGCCATTTGGGCGCCACGTGGCGCCGATCGCTCTCCCAGTGACCATGGTCAGTATGGCCTCGCGCTGCGGTATCTGGCGACCGGCCTGAACAACACCGAATTCGGCTTGTATTACATGAACTACCACAGCCGCATTCCATTTATCTCGGGTGTGAAGGGGACGGTAACTTCAGTCCTGACTGGTGGCCCCTTGGCGGCGGCAACCGGGCAGACCGGGACGGCGACTTACTTTGCCGAATACCCCTCAAACATCCGGTTGCTCGGGCTTTCGTTCAATACGTCTGGCCCTCTGGGAATTGCCCTGCAAGGCGAAATTTCCCATCGTCCCAACCAGCCGATCCAGAATGCAACGCCGGAATTGCTGCTGGCCGCACTGGGCGCGCCAAACGTGTTTACCGGCCAGTTCCAGATCCCGGGTGCCCCGGTCGGCGCGACTGCAGCGGCGCTCATCCCCAATGGCACTTATCAGCAAGGCTGGAGCCGCGTGAAGATGACGCAGGCGCAGGTCACCGCGACCAAGGGCATCCCGAACATCCTGGGGTCTGACCAGGCGGTGGTGCTGGGGGAAGTGGGCTACACCAAGTTCCACAGTCTTGATCCCAACCTGCGCTTCAACGGCCCGGCGGTCTTCCTGCCGGCGACGGCGCTCGGCGCCTCGCTGGCGTCAACGGCTGCGTTTGCGCAGCAGACAGACGGCTTCGCCACCGAAAACTCCTGGGGCTATCGCGTATCCGGTCGCCTGGAGTATTCGAATCTGGTGTTTGGCGCCAACGTTGCCCCCCGCTTTGCGTTCAGCCACGACGTCAAGGGTGTGTCACAGACGTTTAACGAAGGCGTGAAATCGATCGCCGTCGGCACCAGCTTTGATTGGGCTAAGAAGCTCACCGTTGACCTGGGTTACACCATGTTCTGGGGTGGTCGCTACTACTGTGGTTCGGACACGGCCGTGTCTGCCCAGGTGCAACTGGCCGGCCAGGCAATTGGCTACTGCTCCAGCGCCAACCCGATCCGCGACCGCGACTTCGTCTCGATCTCGGCAACATACTCGTTCTAGAGCACGACGCCCCGCCGGTTCCCGCCGGCGGGGTGTTTCGCATCACCAGCTTGCTGAAGACGGGCGGCGGTGCGGAAAAGAATTTGCAGCACCGCGCGAAAAATAACTTTCTGGAGGAAACATGAACGCAAAGCGATTGACGATGATGGCATCGGCGACGTTGGGTGCATTGGCCATCTCGGCCAACGCATTTGCCCAACTGGCCCCTGCCGACCTGGCGAAGCTGGGCACGACGCTCACGCCGATGGGTGCCGAGAAGGCGGGCAATGCCGCCGGCACCATTCCGGCCTGGGACGGTGGTATCACCAAGGTGCCGGCCGGCATCAATTTCAAGGCGACCGGCAACTACCCGGACCCCTTCCCCGGTGACAAGCCCCTGTTCACCATCAACGCCGGCAACATGGACAAGTACAAGGACAATCTCAGTCCCGGTCAGATGGCCATGATGAAGCAGTATCCGAATTACAAGCTGAACGTGTACACCACGCGTCGCACGGCCGCCTATCCTGAAAAACATTATGCGGAAACCAAGGAATGCGCCGCCAAGGCCAAGCTGGCAGCCGGTGGCAACGGTGTGGTCGGCTGCACGGGTGGCACACCGTTCCCGATCCCCAAGAACGGCAACGAAGCCATCTGGAACCACGTGCTGCACTACAAAGGCGACACCTTCGCCATGCACTGGTCGCAGGCGGCCGTCACAGCCTCGGGCGACTATGCGCTCGTGAAATTCGAGTACGAGTATGACCTCTCCTACGGCAACCTTTCCAAGACGCCGGCGCAGCGCGAGCCGAACAAGGTGCTCAGTTACCTGCAGACCACCACGGCGCCGGCACGCCTTGCCGGGCAGATCTTGCTGGTGCATGAGACGGTCGATCAGGCCAAGGAGCCGCGTTCTGCATGGACCTACAATCCGGGCCAGCGTCGCGTGCGGCTTGCACCAAACGTTGCTTATGACAATCCCGGCACCGCCGCGGACGGCCTCCGGACCAATGACGACTTCGGCATGTTCAATGGCGCAACCGACCGTTACGAGTGGAAGCTGGTAGGCAAAAAGGAAATGTACATTCCGTACAACTCCTACCGCATGACGGCGCCGAACGTGAAGTATGCCGACCTCCTCAAGCCGGGC
This sequence comes from uncultured Burkholderiales bacterium, assembly GCA_964431425.1. Taxonomy (GTDB): domain Bacteria; phylum Pseudomonadota; class Gammaproteobacteria; order Burkholderiales; family Usitatibacteraceae; genus UKL13-2. The sequence continues at coordinate 2,817 of CAYSKY010000189.1, read as the reverse complement.
CACCTGAACCAGGACCTGGCGCGCTATGAACTGCATCGCGTCTGGGTGGTGGATGCCACGCTGAAGCCGGGCACTTCACACATCTACTCGCGCCGCACGTTCTACATTGATGAGGACAGCTGGAATGTAGTGGCGATCGACAAGTACGACGGCCGTGGCCAGCTCTGGCGCTTCTCCGAGCAGCACAGCGAAAACTGGTACAACATTCCGATGTGGTTCGGCACCATCGAAATGCATCATGACCTGCAATCGCGCCGCTATATCGCCATGGGCTTGCGTTCTGAAGAAGCGAAGATTTACGAGCCCATCAAGCGCACCGCCGCCGACTACACGCCGCAGAACCTGCGCGGCCTCGGCACCCGCTGATATCGGGGAGTCATTCCGCAACAAAGCCGCCAGACTTCGGGGACAGCTCATGTCCCCGAAGTTTTTTCGGACGCCTGATTTACTTATGCCGGGACGGGATGCATGATGGCGTGGTCCCCGATGGCGAGGTTCCAGACATGAAGAATCATTCGATTGCGCGCGGACTTTCCGCAGCGCTTACCTGTATTGCAGTGGCCGGCTCGATTGGTGCGGCGCAGCATGCGATGGCCGAGATCAACGAGAAGGTGATGCCTGCCGTGGGGCCGCTTTCCAGGCAGGCGATGACGCGCCTGTTGCTCACCGATTCCGCACGATTCGGCAACCGCATCATTGCGGTCGGTGATCGGGGATACATCGTGTTCTCCGACAGCAATGGCGAATCCTGGGAGCGCGCCAAGACGCCGGCAAACATCCCCTTGTTGACGGCGGTCTTCTTCCAGAATGAAAAGAACGGCTGGGCCGTCGGCCACGACTCGGTGATACTCAACTCCAACGACGAAGGTCGCAGCTGGACGCAAAAATTCTCGGCGCCGGATGACCAGAAGCCGCTGATGGACATTCTGTTCACCGACGCGAATAGCGGGTTTGCCGTCGGCGCTTACGGGCTCTTTTATGAAACCACCGATGGCGGCAAGACCTGGAACAGCCGCAAGCTGACCTCACCCGCACCCAAGGCCGCACCGGCGAAGAAAGGCAAGGCGGCGGAACCGGATGCTGCGGATGCCAAGGGCGGTGATGACGACAAGCACCTCAACGCCATCGTGCGTCTGGGCGACAACAAACTCGTGATCGTCGGCGAGGCCGGGACAATTCTTAAATCGGATGATTCGGGCAAATCCTGGATCAAGGTGCCCTCCCCCTACAAGGGCTCGTTTTTCGGCGCCGTGCAGGGCAAGGACGGCTCGGTACTGATCTACGGCCTGCGTGGCAAGATCTTCCGCTCGCCTGATGGCAGCCTGCGGGATTGGAAGCCGGTGGACAACAAGTCGGTTGCGTCCATCATGGGCTCCAGAGTTCTGCCGGATGGCACCATTGTGCTGGCCGGTCTGGCCGGCATGGTGCTCGTATCCAGCGACAACGGACAGACATTCAAACCTCTGCCGACGGGTTCCACCAAGGGTTATGCCAAGCCGCTGTTGGGCGCGCCCAATGCCTTGCTGCTGGTCGGTGAGGCCGGGGCGCGCGATGTGGTCCTGTCCGCGTCCGCTGCAGCCGCCGCGCCGGCGCCCGCCAAATAGTGACGCCCATCCCGCTCCAATCCATCCGACACCGACCCTTTCCGAGCGCAATATGAATCTCCAAAAAATCATAGACACTGTTTCTGCGCTGGTCTTCAACAATCGCAAGATGCTGCTGATTGTGTTCTCGGCCATCACTGTGTTGTTTGCCGTGTCGGCCAGCCAACTCCGCGTAGATGCCGGCTTCAACAAAATGGTGCCGCTCACCCACCCGTACATGAAGGTGTACAAGGAGTACGAAGGCGTATTCGGCGGTGCCAACCGCATTGCCATCGCGCTGGTGCAAAAAGAGGGCGACATCTACAACAAGGAGTTCATGGAAAAGCTCAAGGGGCTGACCAAGGACATCCAGGGGCTGACCGGTGTCGACCAGCCGTCGGTGAAATCTCTGTTCACGCCCAACACGCGCTTCATTGAAGTCGTTGAAGAGGGCTTCTCCGGCGGCAACGTGGTACATGCCACCTTCCAGGGGACACCGGAGGACCTGGAGATCGTTCGCGGCAACGTTCAGAAATCCAGCGAGGTCGGCCGTACGGTCGCCACGGACTTCACGGGGGCTCTGGTGGCGGCGGGACTGCTTGAGTACATCCCGAAGGGGGACGGCAAGCTGGAAAAGCTCAACTACTTTGAGCTTTCCTCAAAGCTGGAAGAATTGCGCGCCAAGTACGAGGGGCCGAAGCACACCGTCCATATCATCGGGTTTGCAAAAGCGGTGGGTGACATCGCCAGCGGTGCCAAGAGTGTGATTACCTTTTTCGGCATTGCCTTCCTGATTACGGCGGTGCTGATGTTCTGGTTTGTGAAGGACATCAAGCTCACCATGGTGGCGCTGGTGGTGGCGATGATGCCGGTGTTGTGGTTGTTGGGCACGCTGCCGATCATCGGCTTTGGTATCGACCCCTTGTCGATCCTCGTGCCATTCCTGATCTTCTCCATCGGCGTATCGCACGCCGTGCAGATGACCAAGACCTGGGAGCGCGAATCGGTGCACGGCGCCGACAGCCTGCTGGCGGCCAAACACTCCTTTGCCAAGCTGTTCATTCCGGGCACCCTGGCGCTGCTGACCAACGTGCTTGGCTTTGCCGTGATCATGCTGATCCCCATCGATATTGTGCGCGAGCTGGGAATCACCGCCTCGCTGGGCGTGGGCTGGATGATCATTACCAACAAAATGCTGCTGCCGATCCTGTTGTCCTACCATACACTCTCGAAG
>CAYSKY010000188.1:5408-6363 GCA_964431425.1 uncultured Burkholderiales bacterium | reverse complement strand
CTGCTCGCGGCGGACCTGGTGCTGATTCCCGTTCAGCCTAGTCCCTACGACGTATGGGCCAGCGCCGAGATGGTGTCGCTGATTCGCGAAGCGCAAGTGTTCCGGCCAACGCTGCGCGCGGCCTTCGTCATCAACCGGCGGGTCAGCACCACGGTGATCGGGCGCGAGGCACGTAATGCGCTCACCGATCAACCGTTGCCATCGCTGTTGTCGGAGGTTCGCCAGCGCATCGTGTTCGCCGACAGCGTGGCCAGGGGTCAACTCGCCCACGAACTTGACGCAGACAGCAATGCCGCACGCGAGATCGCGGCGCTCGCCGCTGAAGTGTTGAGGATGGCGCCATGAAGAATGGGAAACGGGTTGCCATCGGTGCACGTCCACCTGCCAATCCACACGCAGATGCCTGGGTGCGCCAGGGTGATGGTACCGACATTGGTAAAACCGATCTCTACACCGCCCGGTTGACCCTCGACGTGACACCGGCGCTGCGCGCCCGCATCAAGATTGAAGCCTTCACACGCGGCATCACGGTCGCCGAGATGCTGCGTGCGCTGCTGGAACATGAATTCCCGGAGAAACAGCCATGAGTGCGCTGCCGCAGGCGGCCAACAACGTACCACCAACACCACGTCCCGTGCTATCAAGCGTTACGAACAACACGCCGCTGACGCGCGTGTCGCTGGCGTTCGTCGAACACCGGATCAACCTCTACCTGCGCTTCGGCCATCCGGTGCGCGAACTACGGCTGGACCGCTGGCGGAGTGGCGCGATCTTCACACCGTCGGCAGTGTTCTGCCGGGTGCGCTGGGAATCCAACGACTACGGTACGACGAGCTGGCAGCTCATGGTTTTGCAGGCCTGTTCGCCACCCGATGACATTCAGCGCATCACCGGCATCCAGCCGGGCGCGCGCCTTCTGTTGCGCGCCGAAGGCGAACAGCAAGTGCAGTCAGTC
>CAYSKY010000188.1:955-5398 GCA_964431425.1 uncultured Burkholderiales bacterium | reverse complement strand
ACGCCATCGAAGTGCTCGGAATCGATCCGGTGGCGGTGTCGCCCGCGTACTGGCGCACGCTGGGCAATCGACTGTCCGCGCGCCTGCCACTGCCGGCTTACACGGTTGAACGGCATGCCGCTTACCTCGCGGGCGAGGTGTTGCGATGAACACCCGCGTCCATCGCTGGGCCGTCGCACTGTTCACCGTCCTCGGCATCGCTGCGCTCGCCTGGCCGTTGGTTCATACACCTGTTGCGCGCATCGTTTACAACCCCAGCAACAGCGTACCGCCTGGCTGGTACCGCATCGGCCCGCGCTACTCGCTGCACGTCGGCAGCATCGTGCTCGCCCGGCTTCCGGCAGATGCCGCCGCGCTGGCTGCGCAGCGTGGCTACCTGCCTGAGCACATCCCGCTGCTCAAGCGCGTCGGCGCGATGTCACCGCAACAGGTGTGCATTGAGAAGCACATCGTTCACATCGACGGCGTGGCGGAAGCTGTCGCCCGCACAGTCGATGGTCGTGGCCGTCCACTGTCGGCTTGGCAGCAATGTCGGCGGCTTCATGATGGCGAGTTATTCCTGCTCAGTGCGACGAATCCGGCGTCATTCGACAGCCGGTACTTCGGTCCCATTACTGTCTCCGCCGTGATCGGCAGCGCGCAGCCCTTATGGACGTGGGGCACGCCATGAACGTGCAGCCCCGCTGCATATCGCTTGCACCACAACCTGCGGTTGCGGTGCTTCACCCGTGCAGACAATCGCAGCCTGACCGTCTGGGCCGGTCGCGTCAGCGATCGGAAAAGACGGAGGGCAAGATAAAAGGACGCGGCACTTCGTCGCGTCGAAAGCCTTGTCTGCACGTGGGTTGGCGCGGCACGCGCTTTGGGTGGCAATGTGCCGTGTGCGGCACGAAGTCCGCGCCAGCACTGATCGAATGGCGTGCTTTGTCCGCTGGGCTTGGCAGTGCTGCGCTGGAGTTCATTCCATGAGCAAGCAAGACGATGACCGTTTCCGCGTGCGCCCTGGCGCACCCAAGAGCCGTCAGCAGAAGTTCGTTTCACAGGTTTTGAAGGAGGTCAGCAAGGCTGGCGGCAAGTCGGTGCGCAAGTCGGGAACCCGGCCCGGCGCACGCCTTGGTCGCGGGCATGTAGCCGCCAGTTTCACCGGCCGCTCCGCGCAGCCTGGCTCACGACGCGTCACCATCAAGACCCGGCTGGTGAACCTCAAACAGGCCGGGGCACGCTCGACTACCACGCATCTGCGCTACATCGAGCGGGATGGCGTGGGCCGCGATGGCGAACCGGGCCAGGCCTATGGATCAACAACGGACAACGCCGACCTGGTCGCCTTCGAGGAACGCGGACGGGAGGATCGGCACCAGTTCCGCTTCATTGTCTCGCCCGAGGACGCCGAGCAGCTCGACGATCTGCGCCGCTACACCCGCCACCTGATGAGCCGCATGGAAGCCGATCTGGGGACGAGCCTGGACTGGGTGGCGGTGAACCACTGGAACACCGACAACCCGCATACCCACGTCGTGTTGCGCGGCAAAGACAACACCGGCAAGGACTTGATCATTTCCCGCGACTACATCGCGCAAGGGATGCGCGATCGCGCCGCCGAACTGGCGACCGAATGGCTGGGGCCGCGCACCGAGCTGGAGACCCAGCAGAGCCTGCGGCGGGAGGTCGATCAGGAACGCTGGACCAATTTGGATCGCACGCTGCAACATGAAGCGCAAGGCGGGCTGATTCACATGAATCAACCTGCCAGCGATCCATCGCACAGGCAGCAACGCGTGCTGCTGATCGGCCGACTGCAACGCTTGCAGCACATGGGGCTGGCGCACGAGTCATCGCCCGGCGTGTGGGCCGTCCACGCCGAAGCCGAACAGGTCTTGCGAGCGATGGGCGAACGTGGCGACATCGTGCGCACGATGCAGCGGGCCATGAGCGGTGTGCCCCGCGACTTGGCAGTGTTCGAGCCTGGTGAAAACGCTCGCCCCGTGGTCGGCCGGGTAGCCGCCAAAGGCATGGCCGACGAGTTGTACGACCGTGGCTATCTCGTGGTCGATGGCACCGACGGCAAGGCGCACTACATCGCCTTGAATGCCAAGGTGGAGCTGGAGCAGTACCCGGTGGGGTCCGTGGTGGAGGCACGCGGGTCGGCCGAGATTCGCGCGGCCGACAAGAACATCGCCGCGCTCGCGGTCGATGGCCTGTACCGCACCGACCATCACCTGACGATGGCCACGACCCAGGCCACGCCTACGCGCGACCCCAAGGAGGTGGTTGATGCCCATGTGCGCCGACTGGAAGCACTGCGCCGGGATGGCATTGTCGAGCGCGTGGCCGAAGGGGTCTGGCGGGTGCCGACGGACCTGCCCGAGCGAGGTCGGCAATACGATGCGCAGCGGCTGGGCGGCGTGTCGGTGGAACTGCGTTCACACCTCCCCATCGAGCGGCAAGTCCGCGTGATCGGCGCGACCTGGCTGGATCAGCAGTTGATCGATGGCGCCAGCGGTATCGCCGGCAACGGCTTCGGTGGCGAGGTGCGCGAAGCGCTGCGGCAGCGGTCGGACTTCCTGGTCGAACAGGGGCTGGCCGAGCGGCGCGGACAACGCGTGATTCTGGCGCGCAATCTGCTGGCGGCCTTGCGCGGACGCGAGATAGAGGGTGCGGCCAAGACCATCGCTGCGGAAACCGGCCTCACGCATCGGGCCGTCGCCGACGGCGAGCGCGTGACCGGCACCTACCGCCGCAGCGTGCAACTTGCCAGTGGCCGCTTCGCGATGCTGGACGATGGCATGGGTTTCAGCCTGGTACCGTGGAGGCCAGTGGTAGAGCAACGACTGGGGCAGCAGGTATCGGCCATCGTGCGGGGGTCATCGGCTACGTGGGAGTTGGGGCGGCAGCGTGGACGGTAGGCGTAGGGCTATTTTGGCCTTCCCTCATTGTTTCGTTGCGTCAGTCGGTCTGACTTGGGAGGGCAGCTGGTCGCCCGTCTAATCATCATCAAAATGATCCTTAGTAACAATCAAAAGGCGACGCTTGACAGAGTATATTGATACGCATAAACTGCGCGAAACAATACCGATAGACCGTCCGGAGCCAAAAGGTAGATGTCCAGTACCCAACTTTCAGAAATGACCCAAACGCAACGTGACCGCCTCGCGTTCATCGAGTTGCGTCTGCGTTTCCTTGGCGAGATCCGCCGCCAAGACTTGGTCACGCGGTTTGGTATCCAGGCAGCTGCGGCGACCCGCGACATCGGCCAGTACAAGGATATTGCACCCCGCAATCTCGATTACGACACCAAGGGCAAGGTATATGTCCGGAGCGACTGGTTCCGCCCGGTGTTCGAGTTCTCGGCGGAACGCGTGCTGACGTGGCTATCGCATGGGTTTGGCGACGGCGAGCCTCTGCGACTCAAGGCGCTGGTTCCCAGCGAAAGCCCCGGCTTGTTGAGCAAGCCGGATCTCGAAATGCTTTCCGTGCTGACGCGCGCAATCCATAAGAAGAGCGCGGTGGAAATCTCCTATCGTGCTCTATCCAGCGGCCTGACCACGCGGGAGATTGTCCCGTTTGCACTGGCTGACGATGGCCTGCGCTGGCATGTCCGGGCCTACGACCGGCGCAGCGGCGAATTCCGGGATTTCGTGCTGACCCGCATCGCTGATGCCCGTCTGGTGCCAGGCCGCCCCGAAGAACGGGAAATGTCCGACCAGGACATCCAATGGAGCCGCATCGTCGAGCTCGAGCTGGTACCGCATCCGGCGAATGTGCAGCACCCGGATACCATCGAAGCCGACTACGGCATGGAGGGTGGTGTTCTGCGTATCCGGGTCCGTGCCGCCTTGGCGGGCTACCTGCTTCGCAGATGGAATGTGGACTGCACCGAAAGCCACAGCCTAAAGGGCGCGGAATACCACTTGTGGCTTCGTAACCATCTTTCACTGGTCGACGTGACCAACCTCAGCCTCGCGCCGGGGTATGTCGCACCGACAAGATTCATCGCGACTTGAGGAGGCCGAGCATGCCTTGTGGAACCACACACAGCATCATCAACTTCACGGCAACGGCGAGTTACCTCGCCTCTCGGCCCGAAGAGCAGCAAAAGGGGCTCGCTCATCCGCTCGTGGGTGGCACGGCCTCCGCGTTGCTGGCGAGCCTGCCCGATGCCATCGAACCTGCCATCCACCCGCATCACCGGCAGTTTTTCCACAGCATCGCCTTCGCCGGCCTGGTCGGCTACGGCCTGCATCGCGCCTATCACTGGAAACCGGAAACCGACGGGCAGGAACTGCTGCGCATCGCGGCTCTGCTCGTTGGCTCGGCGTACCTGCTTCACCTGGCAGCTGATTTGTTCACCGCACGTTCCATCCCCGTTCTCGGCAAATAAGGAGGCTCATCATGGCAAAAACCCCCAGCAACCACGGCAAGCACTGGACGCCGCAGGATGTC
>CAYSKY010000188.1:0-945 GCA_964431425.1 uncultured Burkholderiales bacterium | reverse complement strand
CTCTCAGTTGAAGCAACTGGCGAAAGAGAACACGCCGACCCGCGTTATCGGCTTGAAAATGCAACGCACGCCCGATGCCGTCGCGCAAAAGGCGAGCACGGAAAATATCTCGCTAAAGCCGACCAATCAATCGCCGTACAACCGGCGCAAGCCCTGATACGTCAGGGTAACAAGAACGACAGGTGCCAGCATGCTGAAGCTTGAGCAGATCCAGAAGAACGCCGCCATCTCTGGCATTGAGCCCGGGCATGTGGTGCGCGTCGTCACCACGGAGCCCGTCGGCGACAACGCCCTCACCGTCTACTACAAGACATCGGACGGCAAGCTTTTGGAGCGGATGCTGTTTCGTACCGACGAGGCAAAACTGTCACTGGCCGAGGCCGGTCGCCCTTGGGCGTTTGATGCACCCGGTGAAGAGTTCAAGTTGGCCGTCGAAGCCTACCGGATCAATCTGGCGCATCTGTTCGATCCCATGATGGCCGTCCACACCTCCAACGTGGAGCCACTGCCGCATCAGATCACGGCTGTATACGAGTCGATGCTGCCACGCCAGCCGCTGCGCTATGTCCTGGCGGATGATCCCGGCGCGGGCAAAACCATCATGGCCGGGCTGTTCATCCGCGAGCTGCTGATGCGTGCCGATGCCAAGCGCGTGCTGATTGTTGCGCCGGGCAGTCTGGTCGAACAGTGGCAAGATGAAATGTTCGAGAAGTTCGGCCTTTCCTTCACGCTGTTTTCCCGCGAGCAGGTTGAGCAGTCGCGCAGCGGCAACCCCTTCGACGACATTGACCTGATGGTTGCCCGGGTAGACCAACTCTCACGCAACGAAGACCTTCAAGAGAAGCTGCGGCTCTCCCATTGGGATCTGATCGTCGTCGATGAAGCGCACAAGTTGTCGGCCAGCTACTTCGGCAACAAGGTCAACAAGACCAAGCGCTTTCAACT
>CAYSKY010000187.1:0-6378 GCA_964431425.1 uncultured Burkholderiales bacterium | reverse complement strand
GCGCAGCAGCCACGGCGATGCTGGCGGCCACCAGCACGCGATAGCGCTTCACAACCCGAGCCGCGCGCGCGCGCCGCGGCTCGGGCCGCGCCCGCACCGGCTGACCGTCGAGCCATGCCCGCAGGTCGGTGGCGAACATTCCCACCGTGGCGTAGCGATCGCCGGCGGCGCGCGCCAGCGCGGTCATGACAATCGCGTCCAGGTCACCGCGTAGTCGGGCTTTCAGGGCTGCCGATGATTCGCGCCGCTGCTGCGATATCTCGCCCGATGCCACGGGCAGCGCGGCGCTGGGCCAGGCGATTTCGCCGTGAAGAATGGCTTCTTCCAGCGCGGCGCGGCTGGGTCGTTCGGCCTGGTGCGGCCGGCGGCCGGCCAGCAACTCATACAGGATCACGCCCAGCGAATAGGTGTCGGTGGCCAGAGTGAGCGCGTCGCCGCGCACCTGCTCGGGGCTGGCGTACTCCAGCGTCAGCGCCTTGCCGCCCAGGTATGTCAGTTCGGTTTCCGGCGCGCTGTGCGCATCGGGCTCGATCAATTTGGCGATGCCGAAGTCGAGCAGGCGCACCGCGGCATCGGCCGTGACCAGGATGTTGGAGGGCTTGAGGTCGCGATGCATCACCCGTTGCTCATGGGCGTAGGCCACGGCGTCGAGTACCTTGCAGAACAGGGTCACGCGTTCGCGCAGCGTCAGTTTTCGGTCGGCGCAGAAGCCGGTGATCGGCAGGCCTTCGACGTACTGCAGCACCAGATAGGGCTGGCCGCTGTCGCTGGTGCCGGCGTCATAGAGGCGTGCGATGCCGGGGTGTTCCAGGCGCGCGAGGATGTTGCCCTCGCGGCGAAAACGTTCCGCCATGTCGATGCGGCTGCCGATGTTCTGCAGCGTCTTGATCGCCACCGGCCGGTCCGGGCCGCCGTCGGTGCGCGTGGCCAGCCACACCACACCCATACCACCGCGGCCGAGTTCACGCAGGACACGATAGGGGCCGAAGCGTTCTGCCTCCGCCGGGGCGGCTCCATGCGGGGCGGGGCCGGAATCGTCGCGCATGCCGTTCACCAGCAGTTGCTGGAATCCGGCCGGGCGCTCCAGGAAGCTGCCGCTTTCCATGCCCGCTTCCTGACTGAGGATGCGCGCGATCAGGCCGGCGTTGCGCGGGTCGGATTTGTACAGCGCCTGCAGCCAGGCACCGCGCGCGGGCTTGTCGAGTTCCAGCGCTTTATCGAGCAGGGCCGAGGTCTTGCGCCAGGTATCGGGCGAGCGCATCCATTCGACCACGCTGTCGGTTTTCAGGTTCATCGGAAGTGGAGCTTCATCGGGCGGGGCGGCTAATCGGCCAGCAGCGCGTGCAGCAGCAGGCGCGCCTTGGTCCAGTCGCGGCGCACGGTGCGCTCGGTCATATCCAGCGCTTCGCCGATCTCGGCATCCGTCATGCCGGCGAAGTAGCGCATCTCGACCACCTTGGCCAGTCGCGGTTCGGTGCGTGCCAGCACTTCCAATGCCGCGTGGACTTCCAGGCCGGTGCGGACGTCTTCCAGATTTTCGGCCATGTCGGTGTCGAGCGTGACGTGCTGCACCTCGGCGCCGCCGCGGCGCTCGGCCTGCCTTTCGCGCAGGCGGTCGACGATTACCGAGCGCATCACCTGCGAAGCGTAGGCAAAGAAATGCTTGCGGTCCTGGAAGCTGAGTGCATCGATCTGCGACATACGCAGATAGCTTTCATTGATCAGCGTGCCGGTGTCCATGGCATCAAATTGGCGCATGGCACCCAGCCGCCCGCGCGCGATGTCGCGCAGCGACTGGTAGGCGGCCTGCCAGAGCTTGCCCCGTGCGTCGGGCGATTCATCCGAGTGTCGCAATATCGTTGTGAGGTCGGTGGCGGGGGACATTTGGGGATTCATGACATGCGCGAAGACGCAGGAATTCTGCCATCGAAAGCACGAAGCCACGGACACAAAAAACTTTTCCGGCATGTCCGCCATGCGCAGGGAAATACGTTGCGGCGCTTCGCCATGTACCGCGCCGTACCGCGATCGCGGTACGTGACGTCCGGATCGGGATGGACTTTGCGGTCAGTTCAGTACGGGCCTGGAATCGATTGTGTTGGCCCGGCTGTTATCAGAGAAGGGATGCGCAAACACACCAATCCCCGGCGCAGTCGCGCACTACCCGATGTTTCGCTGATTGGCGGACATCGTTTACAAACTTTCATCCATCAATCAACTGGAGATGTAAATGTCTGTGAAATCAATTCGCAATGTCGTCATCGTACTGGCGGCTGCCCTGGGCCTGCTGCACGCCTCGCTATCGCCCGCCAAGCCATACATCAAGTTCGACGGCATTGATGGCGAGGTGGTTGAGAAGGACCACGACAAGTGGACGGAACTGAAAAGCTTCTCGGTGTCGTTCCAGGCTTCATCCAATGGCAGGCGCGGCTGCATGACGGAAATGGAGATCCTCAAGCCGGTGGAACTTTCTTCAGCCGCCCTGATGGCGCGGGCGGCCTCGGGCAGCCGTATCAAGCAGGCCATTCTCAAGGTGCGCAAGAAAGGCAAGACCTACGACTACCTCAAGGTCACCCTGGTGGATGTGATCGTGTCCAGCGTTCAGACCGCGGGCGGGACCGACGAGGAGGGCGACATGGAGATCGTGCGCCTGAGCTTCAGCCAGATAAGCGGGGAGGTCACCCCCGAGAATCCGGACGGCAGCGTCGGCAAAGCGCAGAGCTGGTCCGTCAGCCAGTCGGAGAAGTGCTGATTGGCTTGGCAGTGTAGATAGTAGATAGCGCCTTGAAAGCTGATTGCCCGGCAGGCAGGTTTGCCAGCCGGGTAATCAGCTTTCGGTGGCGACGGCGCCGCCACTTGGGTCAGCGACGCGCTAGCGCCGGTCGCCGCCGCGATTGCCCCGGTTGCCGCCGTCCGGACGCGGCGCGCGCGGTGCGGACGGAATGCTGGGAATGGGCCGCGTGTGTGGTGCGACCTGATAACTCTGCCGGTCCCGCTGTGGGCGGAACTGCGGCGAGCGCTGGTAGCTGCCGCGCAGCGGCGGGCCGACGCGGTAGTCGTTGCGCCACAGGTTGTAACCACCGTAACCGCCGAAGCCATCGTAGTAGCCGTAGGGCTCGTAAAAGCCCACGCCGTAGCCGATGGAGATTTCGCCGGTGGTGCGGTAATTGCGATCGTATTCACCCACGCCGACGCAGGCACCGAGGGTGCAGAGCGTGGCGAAGCCGATGAGGGCGGCGGCGAGCCGCGACGATGAGGCGTGTACTGCCGGGCGCGTGTTCATTTGGGCTCCTGCGGAAGGCTGGAACGGGCAGCGGGACCCTGCGTCCATTCCATGACGCCGAACACCGCGCCGGCCGGGTCAGCAAGCACGGCGAACATGCCGCCGTGGCGATCGGGCCGGGCGGGCACCATCACGCGGCCGCCCAGCAGCAGGGCCTTGGCCACCGATTCGCTGACATTGCTGACGCGGACAAAATTGAGCCAGTGCGGGCGCAGCCTGGGTTCGCGCAGCGGCAGCAGGTTGGAACTGGCTCGGGCGAAATCTTCAGTGGCAAAGATGATGTGCTCGTCGCTGGTGTCGGTGGCGATTTCATATATGTCGTAACCGAACAGCGCGTGGTAAAAGCCGGCGTCCTTGTCGGGGTCGGTGGTGAGCAGCGACGCCCAGATCCACTCGCCGGGGTCGGCCAGTTCATCCTTCGGGTCGCCGCTGGTTGATTGCAGCACCGCAAACACGGCGCCCTGCGGATCGGACAACACCGCCTGCCGTCCGCGCTGCGCGTAGCTGCGTGCGGTGGACAGCACCTTGCCGCCACGCTGGGTGGCGAGTTGCTGCGCGGCGTCCACATCCTTGACGGAAATGAAGGTAAGCCAGGCCGGCTGGCGACGCTCGCCGGCCATCATGTTGCGACGCACGATGCCGGCCACCGGCACGCCATCAAGCGAGGCCACGCTGTAATCGGTGTCGCCACCGCGAATGTCATTGAAGGTCCAGCCGAATACACCGCTGTAGAACTGCTTGGCGCCGGTCAGGTCGGCGGTGACCAGTTCATTCCAGATCACCTTGCCCGCGTGGGTTTCACCGCTGGGCGGCTGCATCAGGGGCGGCAGTTCGAAGGGTGAAGCGGCGTTGCCGGTTGCGGCACCGGCGTTGCCCGCGCCGAGCGCGCCCACCCAGGCCAGCAGCAGGGCGTACAGCAACCAAAGGTGGCGCAAAAAGGGCTGTTTGAAAATCTGCATGACGGTGACTCCGATGACAGCCGCGTGGGCGGCGGGATGTATGGGCTGCGGAGATCTAACGCAGCGTGCAGGGCTGTTGCCGCCGGCGTGGCCGCCGGCAACAGTCAATCAGCCGCGCTGGTAGCTAGGACCGGTGCAGGATGAAGTGACCCAGCGGGTCCTTGCGAAAATCGATCGCGTCGAGCACCTGCACGTCCGAGCGCTGCGGCTGGGTGATGGTGTAGTCGATGTGGATGGTCTGCATTTCGCGGAAGGCGGCGTTGCCGGCGATCTGTTTTTCGATCGCATCGGCGATGCGGGTGGCTTCCTTGTCACGATCGGCGGGACTGGTGGTGCTGGTGTTGCCGAGCACCACGATGAGCTGGATGCTGTTGCCGCGTACCGAGACGGACGCGGCGGGATAAGCGGTAGCGCGGACGATGGCGCCCTTGATGTCCGGCAGCGCGGCCGACATTTCGCGTCCCATGGCCTGGGTTTGCGCAGCGACCTCGTGCGCCACTGAAACGACGGCAGCGAGGCCCAGTGCCACCAGCACCAGCACGATGAACTGCCAGGGGCGTGCAGGGCGGTCGGATGCGCCACCGGTGTGGGGTGAGGCGTGGGCGGCATAGGGCTGGTGCGATTTCATGGGGTTCCTTGGCGTCGGGACGACTTTGTCCGGGAACCGAAGCCGCACCGGGTGTAGGAGCAGTGTTTGACGCTGCCCATGTCACGACGCGCCGGTGCGGCCAGCCACGGTGTGCGCCGCGGCTGTTTCGGTCAGGCAAGGCTACGCGGCTGCAGCACCGGTGTCGGTACGATGACGCACACAGCCCGGCCCGCCATGCGAGCCGGTGGTGTCACAGGGGAGGCTAGTGGCGCGCGAGCGGATTCGGCGTAGGTTCGCCGATCTTGGTCAGGGTGCTTTTGTCGCGGTGATGAAAGGGCTCGCTTTGATCCTTGATCATGAGCACCGTGTCTTCGTCGTAGGTCCAGGTGCCATCGTCGTGAATGTTGACCTTGATTCGGAATTCGACGGTCTTGAAGGCGTAGCTCAGAAACGGGCTGGAGCAGATGCCGTAGGTATCGAGCCCATGCGTGGCCACCAGCTCGAATTCCTTTGCGTCAGGCGCCGCCTTGCCAGAGGCCATGGCCACCTGACCACGCGGAATGGTCAGTGTGTGCGTGATGATGCCGGTGGCCGGCTCCCACAGCCAGTAGCCCACCTGGTCGTGATAGGTCTTGATCTGGTCCGGCTTGGTGACATGTTGGTGATAACGCAGGCCGTAGAGCAGTTGCGGGCCGTTGGTGGCCGGGTCCACGGGTTGCAGCTCGATGCGGTCGACATAGGCCTGCTTCCTCGGGCCATCGGCCTTGGGCTTGATGTCGAGCCCGCGCGAGCCTGTCCAGATACCGGCCAGCGGCGCCAGCGGGCCAAGATTGGCGAGCGTGTTGACGTCGAGCGGGGAGGGTTCGGTGTAAATGTCTTGTGCGAATTGATCCATGTTGGCAGGGGGTTTGGTCACGAAAATCAAATCATAGCGTCGCCCAGGTGGTGGTGGAATCATGGCGCAAACTCAAGCACTGGCGCGGCCTGCAGGCCGAAATGCCTTGGGGAGGCGCGTGGATGCTGGGGTTTTGTATTGGCGACAACTGCTGATTTCGCATTGAGGTAACGTCCAGTTGCAGGCAGCAATCCCTTCCCCGGCGTAGGACGGGGCAGGGGCTTTTGTACTTCAAATGAATTGGTTACCCGACCAACGAAGCTGCCTTTGCACTCACATCCTGTTACGCCTTTCCCTGCAGCGCCGTCACCGCATCCCCACGCCGTCGCGTTAGGCTTGAGGCTATATTCAGTTCTCAGTTGGCTTTTCAATCAGGACACGCATGAAGGCAATGGAATGGACGGGAAAACGCGGGCCGCTGCTGGCCGGCGTGGTGGTGGCGGTGCTGGCTGCCGGCTGCGCGAGCGGGCCGACGCCTTCGCGGGAATCGCCGCGGGCAACATCATCGGCTGGTGACTTCACCGGCGATCGACTCTATCTCGCGCTCAATCGCATCACATGGGGCGTCAACGCCAGCACGGCGCGTCAGGCGGAACAGCTCGGCTGGTCGCGGTATCTTGAATCCCAACTGCGGCCCAAAGGCGAATTGCCG
>CAYSKY010000186.1:1741-6383 GCA_964431425.1 uncultured Burkholderiales bacterium | reverse complement strand
GCGTATGTGTTTGTCGGGGACTCGCCCAACGACGCACCCATGTTCGGATTCTTTCCCAATGCCATCGGCGTGGCCAACGTGCGTGCGTTCGCCGATCAGCTGACCTCGACGCCGGCGTGGATCACTGATGTGCCATGCGGCGCGGGTTTTGAAGAAGTCGCGAACCGCCTGATCGCAGCACGCCACCTCTGACGGCACGTCGGCGGCACGAGACCGGCGCGCCTCAGCGCACGGGCGGGCGCTGGTCCAGCAGAACCTCGTCGCAATCCGCCTGCAGGGCCTGGGCAATGGCGGCCGATTGGGACTGCCAGTTGACCGGTTTCACCGGCACAGGCGCTGCGGCCCCAGTCATGCGGCTGCGAAAAAACGATTCCATCACTAGTTGCACACCAGCCGGTGTCACCTCGCGTCCGTCGGCCGCATAAAACTGTCCCCGTGCATGGGGTCCGGCGATGATCTCGTACGAAGGGAAGTAATCCACATGGGCGTGCTGCCGGACGCAGGCATCGGCCACGGCGCGCAGGATGCTTTTGGATGCCACCGACGATTGCAGCGCACCACGCGATTCCATGGTGGCCACCAGGTTCACGGGGGACACCGTGAGCAGAACGCGCACCGCGGGGTTCTCTGCTTGCAGGCAGTCGAGGGCCGCATTGAGGTCTGCGAGACAATCGACAAAGCCCATGTTGCGGAAGGCGTGGGCGGCGGGGTCGTACTGTCCGCCGGCCACACCGGGGCACATCCCGTAGGCGTAACCGCCCGCGACATTGACCCAGGACTCGGTGAGACCCAGCGTGAACACGAACACCGTGCACTGCTGCATCATCGCGCGCACCCGCGCCAGGTGATACAGGCGGTCGGCCCGCGCATCCGCTTCGCTGGAGTAGCCATCGGGTATCGCGCGTGGCCGCAGCATGTCCACCCAGCGTCCGTCAGCACGTTGCGCAAACTCAAGGATCGGGGCACGTCGGGCGCAGGCCTGCTCAAACAAGTCCTTCAGCTGCGTGGTGCAATAAAGATTGCCGTACCGGGCCGGAAACACGCCATAGCCGTGTCCCGCCTGTTCCGGCACCAACGGGTGGCGTTCCTCCGCGGCAAACAGCCGCCCGCCTCGCTGGGCCAGTTCCCGTCCGAAATGCTGTGCAAAGCAGGAGCCGGCGGTGGCGAACACATCGCGGTCGAGCGCAAAGGTCCAGCGGGGCGCCGCATCCACCACGATGGCGGCGGCTTCGCGTCCGCTGATGCTGCGTGACCAGAAATGCCCATCGGGCAGGGAATCGTAGGGATGCATGGTCAGTTTCCGTGCGCGAGGGTTTGCAGCAGCCGCTGCGCGAGCAGCCGGCCGTAAGCGCGATTGCCATGCGTGAGCCCTTCAGCATATTCCGGTTTGAGATAACCATCTCGGCACACAACGGCGGCATCTGCTTCGAGCACCTCGACGGCGAAAGGCTGAAGCAGCAGCCTGGTTTTTTCCAGGTAGGCGGCGTGCCACTTGCGTCGCAGGGACGGGCGCGACAGGCCGTGCCTTTCGATGTGTTCGCGCATGGCTTCCAGCGACGTGGCCTGCATCGGGTCGAACAAGGGCGGCGGTGGCGGGACGTGGATGAGCCGTGCCGCGGGCAGCGCCCGGCGCAGGCACGCCAGCGGGGCGGCCACGCTCAGCCCCATCGGCGTGAGGACAGCGTCCATGTAGATGCCATCGACCGGCTGGCCGACCGGTGGATCATCGTAAGGAGCAAAGTCGTACAGCGGCATATACGACACCAGGCTGTAGTAATTGTGCTCGCTGCCGTAGGTCGCCGAGATCACCAGATCCGCACCCTGCACTTGCTGGATGAAGGCGATGAGCGTCGGCGACATTTCGATATTGATGCCGCCACCCGGCAGGGCGCCTTTGACAACCGCCAACTGGCCATTGAAGGTCGCCTGGTTCAGCAGACACACCTCCATGCCGGCGAGCGCCTCGAAGCCGGGATGCGGCTGCATTCGGAACATCCGCCCGCCGGTGTTGACCGAAAACCAGCCGCGGAACGCCTCGGTGTATCCGGGCTCGGTGCGCCCGGCATCGAGTTGCAGCGCGCCGCGCCAGTCGCCGATCCCATCCAGCAGGGCGACACCGTGGCTCTGGCCGATCAGGGCGATTTTCATGCGCGCGGGGGCTCGGTCGTGCTGCCGCGTGCAGGCATCACTTGACCGGTATCAGGCTGGCGGCCTTTTGCAACAGCGCATCCTTCTCGTACGGTTTGCGGAGCATGCCCGCAAAACCGTATTCGATGGCGGAAATGTCATCCTCCACGGCCAGCAGCACCGGAATATTGACCGAGTTGCTGGCGAATTTTTCCTGCAGCTTGTCGGCGATGCCTTCAATGCCCAAGTCCGCAAAGCCCTTGGCCATGGGATCGAGGATGATGAGGTCGAATACGTCCTGCGCAAGTTCCACGTAAGCCTCGTCGGCCGTATCAGTGTGCACCACCCGGTAGTCCTTCTTCTTGAGGGTGCTGACGGCGACGATGGCGTGTTCGCGGTTCGGATCGACAATCAGCACGCTGCCGGCCTTGGCTTCGCGCAGCGAGTGGCGCGTGATCAGCGTGGATGTCGACTCAGCGTCATCCTGGGTGCCCATCACGGCCGAGATCGCTTCGTTGATCTGGTTGGCGGCGATCGGATGGCGCAGATAAGCGCTGATGCCGTTCTCGCGGCAGGCGATGGCATCACCCGGCTTGCCGGACTTGGCCAGCATCATGATGGCGATGGATTTGAGCCGCGGGTGGTGCTTGATGCGGAACGCCAGCAGGAAGCCATCCTGCACCGGCAACGTGTTCGAGGTCATCACCAGTGCCGTCGGGTTTTCGTCATCCGCCGTGCGGGTGAGCAGCTGCAGTGCCACGGAGGCGTTGTCCGCCTCGCGCGGATGCATGCGCCAGCTGCGGGCCAGCTGCGACAGTTCTTTGCGCTGCTCAGCATCGGCGCTGACGATCAGCACCGGCAGGCCCGTCAAGGTGACAAAGTTGGGGCGGTGCCGGGGCTCTTTCACGTCGCGGTAGGGGAACACCGCCGTGAACTGGTAGATCGTGGTTTCCTTGCGTTCGCGCGTCTCGATCTTGCCGGCGCCCTTGGCGCTCATGGCGCGCACCACCTGGCGTGCGAGGGCCAGATGCATCTGGCTGGTCGGCGACAGGTTCTTCTGGCGGGTCCCGCCTTTGGGCGGCACCGCTTCCACGCGGAAGGCGAGGTGGATCTGGTTGTCGGCGGCGTATTCGGGTTCGATGACCAGCACCAGATCGCCGCCCGCCTGCGCCGAGGGCAGGCCCACGTCCAGCAGGCTGCGAAGCACCAGCATCAGGCGCGCGCCGTCGCCGGTGAGGTGCTCCGGCACATCCTGCTCCACTGAGAGGCGCAGTTGCACGTGAGCGGCTTCGGCGGCCGGGATCACGTTCTCCAGCATGCTGGCCACGCTTTCGCGCAGGTGGAACTCAGCCGTCTCCAGTTTCAGGTCGCCGCCATCCATCTGCGAAAAATCCAGCAGGCCGGCGATCTCGGCAAAGGCGGATTCGGCGGCCGCCTCCACGCGGCGGAAGTGTTCCAGCACATTCCCCGGCAACTCCAACTGTTCGGCGCGGTGGATGGCACTGCCCGCGCTCTCGAGCGTGATGGCCAGATTGCGCGCGATCTTTTCCACCATCTGCGACTGGGCGGATATGGTGGCTGAACTGGCACCCGCCGTCTTTTCCTCCAATGCGTGGAACACATGCAACCGGCCGGCGATGCCGGCTTCACCCGCCACCGGCAACGACAGCTGCTTTGCACGTTTGCCATTGGCGAAGCGGAATTCGAACTCGTCGCGCTCCTCGGATTCCAGCGGGAAGTAGATCGGCGCGACTTTCTTTTCAGTCAGCGTGGAGGCCTGGGTGAACAGCTCGCTGCAGGCCGTGCCCACCAATGACTGGGGCGCGGCCTCGACGTGGAACAGTTCGCAAAATGCAGCGTTGACCATTTCCACACTGCCCTCGGAATTTTCCACCACGCAGGCATCGGAAATGTTTTCCACAAGATCCAGCAGGTGCGTGCCCTGCACGTTGGCGGCGGCCTCCTTGGCGCGTTCCATGCTGACGTCACGCAGCCAGCCCACCGCGGAGATCACTTTCTCGCCGTCGCGGTCGCCGCGCACCAGCTTCAGTTCCACGGGCATGGGATTGCCATGCACCAACATGGTCAGTTCCAGCAGCAGCGTGGCGGTCTTTCCGTCAAAGATGCGCCCCAGCATTTGCGCAAAGCGCGCGCGATCGCCTTCTTCCAGCACTTCGCTGAAGATCCAGTCGGTATCGTGGTCCACCCACGCGGTGAGTGCGGGGGTGGCGTAGGACACCTGTCCCGTCGCGTCGATTTCAAAGACGGGTTCGTCCAGCGCGCGCAGCAGTTGTTCGAGACTGGCCATGGGGTACTTGCAGGGATTCGAGAGTCGATCTTACTCGGGGCGGGACATGGCGCGCAAACGCTGCACCAGCGCGGCCAGATGCGGCGGCGGCTCCGCAGCGGGCGAGGCCATCAGGCCATGCAGTGAGCTGGCCAGCTTCTTGCCGAGTTCGCCCTCGACCTTCTTGCGCTCCGCTTCGAGATCGACATCCTTGAGATAGGACCCCGG
>CAYSKY010000186.1:0-1731 GCA_964431425.1 uncultured Burkholderiales bacterium | reverse complement strand
TTCGCCGTGAATGGTCTTGGCCAGCTGCTTGCCCAGTTCCACGCCCCACTGGTCGAAGGAATTGATGTTCCAGAGCACGCCCTGCACAAACACCTTGTGCTCATAGAGGGCGATGAGCGCGCCCAGATGAAAGGCATCGGCCTGCGGCAGCAGCAAAACCGTCACGGGGCGCCCGCCCTCGTAGTTGCGGTGCGGCTCGGTGGAGGTGCTGCCGGTCCACATGGCGTCCGCCTGGGCGATGGCATTGGCCAGCAGCTTGGCGTGGTGGCCGGGGAGGGCGCTGGTGTCCTTCGCCACCGCGATGATGTCCACCGAAATGCGGTCGGTGCCCTGGTGCAGCAACTGGTGGAACGAGTGCTGGCCGTCGGTGCCCGGCTCGCCGAAGATCACCGGCCCGGTGGCGTAGTTCACACGCTGTCCTTGCAGGTCCACACACTTGCCGTTGGACTCCATCTCCAGCTGTTGCAGGTACTTGGGCAGCAGGGCGATGCGCTGCGCATAAGGCAGCACGGCATGCGTGCCCATGTGATGGAAATTGCGGTTGAGCACACCGACTGTCGCCAGTGCCACGGGCAGGTTGGCCTCCAGCGGGGCGTTGCGGAAGTGTTCGTCCATGGCGGCCGCACCGGCGAGTACTTGCGCGAATGCTTCGTATCCGCCGGCCAGCGCCACCGGCATGCCCACCGTGGACCAGAGCGAATAGCGCCCGCCTACCCAGTTCCAGAACTCAAAGGTGCGTTCCGGCGCATAGCCCACCTTTTGTGCCTGCGCCGGGTTGGCGGTGATGGCGACAAAATGCGCCGCAAACGCGTCTTCGCCCAGCTTGCCAGCCAGCCAGGCTTTCGCGCTGTTGGCATTGGTCATGGTCTCGTCGGTGGTGAAGGTCTTGGACATCACCAGCACCAGCGTGGTCGCCGGATTGAGGCGCGCCAGCGTGTCGGCCAGATGCGCGCCGTCGATGTTGGAAACAAAATGCACGGCCGGTCCGTCGGCAGAGTTGGCCAGCGCCGTGCACACCAGCTGCGGGCCCAATGAAGAACCGCCGATGCCAATTGAAACCACGTCGGTGAACTTCTGTTCGGTTACAGAACGGAAGTGGCCGTCGCGAATCCCTTCCACAAATGTCCGCATGCGCTGCAGCTGCGCGGCAACATCCGCGTCCACATCGCGCCCGTCCACAGTCAGTCCCACCCGGGAGCGCAGCGCGGCATGCAGCACCGGGCGGTTTTCGGTGGTATTGATGGCCTGCCCCGCGAACATGGCGTCACGGCGCGCTTCCAGCCCCTGCTCGCGGCAGAGTTGGATGAGTGCGGCGCGCACCTCGGCACTCAATGGCTGGCGGCTGAAGTCGGCGTAGATGCCGGCGGCTTCAACGGCGAGGTTTGCGGAGGCTGCCGGCGCGGCGGCCAGCTGCGTGAGCGATTTCCACGCAGAGGAATGGGTCGGGTTGGGCATGGAGGCGGGAATTTCAGAGGGATGCCCATTATAACTGCCGCCCCCATGCCGGCCGGTCGATTGCGGGATAATGCGCGCATTGCATTTCCTATCACGCACCCTGCGGCCGGCTCGCGATCCGACCCGCCGCGCCCAACCGGAACTGTTGCCATGAACGATCTTTCCCGTCCCGTGCTCGCCCCTAACATCCCGGATCCGCGCCACGATGACAGCCGCGTCATCCGCGCGCCGCGCGGCACTGCCATCACCTGCAAGAACTGGTTGATCGAAGCGGCC
>CAYSKY010000185.1:0-6389 GCA_964431425.1 uncultured Burkholderiales bacterium | reverse complement strand
ACTGGGCATCGTCGATGTCGGTGACACCGGGAAAGAAGCCCCGCATCAGCTGATACCGGTTGGCGCGGATCTGGCGCAGGCGGGCCAGCACCTTGTTGAGCGGGATGCCCAGCAGCAACATCGTCTGAGTTGCCAGCATCAGTGACCCCTCGATGACCTCTGCGACGATCTCCGCTGCGCCAGCCGCTTTCAGTTTTTCGACGTCGGTATCGTCAAAGGTGCGGACGATGACCGGCACGCTGGGGCGCAGTTCACGTATGTGGGAAAGAATGGTCATTGCGGCGTGCGTGTCGGCAAAACTGACCACCACCGCAGCGGCGCGCGGCAGGCCGGCCGCAGTCAGGACCTCCTGGCGCGCAGCATCACCGAACATCACAGCGTCACCCGCCGCGGCAGCCTGCTTGACGCGCATGGGATCGGCGTCCAAAGCAATGAAGGGTATGTTTTGCTCCTCCAGAAAGCGTGCGAGATTCTGTCCCGACCGCCCGTAGCCGCATATGATGACATGCGCTTTTTTTGACATCGCGCGAATCGCGAGCTGCTGCAATTGCACCGCGCGCACCTCCCATTCGCTGCTGACGAGCCGCATAATGATTCGCTCGCTATTGGCCAAAATCAGCGGTGACAGCAGCATCGAAATCAGCATTGCCGCAAGCACCACCTGAATGGCCGGCTCCGGTATGGCGCGAAATCGCTCCGCCAACGCCAGCAAGACGAAACCAAACTCTCCGGCCGGCGCCAGGGCCAGTGCGCAACGCAAAGCAACGGCCCGCTCGTTGCGCATCAGGATTGCGATCAGGAAGATGATCAGAAACTTCAGCGTAATGAGCGAGACAAGAACCAGTAATACCAGACCAAGGTGTGAAACCACGGATGCCAGGTTGAGCAGCATGCCGATGGTGACAAAAAACAGACCGAGCAATACATCCCGGAACGGCTTGATGTAGTCCTCAACCTGGTAGCGATACTCGGTTTCCGAGATCAGCATGCCGGCCAGGAAGGCACCAAGCGCCAGCGACAGTCCGGCTGCCTCGGTTGCCCACGCCAGGCCCAAGGTGACGAGCAGCACCGCCAGCACAAAAAGCTCCGAGGACTTTTGTTTGGCGACGACGTGAAACAGCGGCCTCATTATTCTTTGCCCCAGCACCAGGATCACAGCGAGCACCGCACCCGCCTTCAACAAGGCGCTGCCGATTTCGATTGCAATCTGCTCGCCGCTCAGCGCCATCGCAGGTATCAATACCAGAAGCGGGATGACGGCGAGATCCTGGAACAGCAGCACACCCATGATTTGCTTGCCGTGTTCGGAATGCAGTTGGGTCTGCTCGGCAAGCACCTTCGAGATAATTGCCGTGGACGACATCGCGATGATGCCGCCCAAAATGAGGCCACTTTGCCAGCCTAGCCCCGCGGCGAGAGATATCGCCAACACCGCAAGCATGGAAACACCCACCTGCAGCCCGCCGAAACCGGTGACGGTACGGCGCATGGCGACCAGTTGCGGCAGCGAAAACTCCAGCCCGATCGAGAACATCAGGAAAACAACGCCGAACTCTGCGAGGTAGCGTGTGCTGGGAGTGTCGGGCACAAAATTAAGTGCGTTTGGCCCAACCACCACGCCGACCAGCAGATAGCCGAGAATGGCCGGCATTTTCAGCCGGCGAAAGACCGCCACCGTGACCACGGCGGTGGCCAGCAATATGACGACCAGCGGCAGGGTTTCGTGTTGGGGCATGGTGCACGTTGGTTGTGGCCGACGGTAGACATTACAATGTCACCATGGAGAGTCTATTACAACCACGCGCCGTCTCCGACACGGAACGCACGCTTCGGCTGGCACGGGAGACGCTGGACATCGAAGCGGATGCCGTTCGTGCACTAGCCGGCAAGCTGGGCAACGAATTTCTCGCCGCGCATAGATTGTTGTTTGATGTCACGACCCAAAAAGGACGGGTAGTTGTGACCGGCATGGGCAAGAGCGGCCACGTCGGCGGCAAGATTGCATCGACACTGGCGTCAACCGGAACACCGGCATTCTTCATGCATCCCGGCGAGGCGAGCCACGGGGATCTGGGCATGATCACCGGGGCAGATGTCGTGATCGCAATTTCCAACTCGGGAGAATCGGACGAGATTCTCAAAATATTGCCGCAACTGAAGCGGCGCGGAACCCCCATCATTGCCATTACGGGGCGCCCCAATTCAACGCTGGCGGCTGCAGCGACTGTTCATCTTGATGCCGCCGTGGAGAAGGAGGCGTGTCCCCTGAACCTGGCGCCCACGGCCAGTACGACAGCTACACTCGCATTGGGAGATGCGCTGGCGGTCACACTGCTTGATGCGCGCGGCTTTGGCGAGGAGGACTACGCCATGCATCACCCGGGTGGCTCACTCGGGCGGCGCCTGTTGATGCATGTCAGCGACGTCATGGTGACAGGAGACCGTATCCCCAGCGTGGCGGCGGATGCACTACTTCCGGCCGCCATCGTCGAGATGTCCAACAAAGGGCTCGGGATGACGGCGGTGGTGGACGCGGCTGGACGGGTGCTGGGCGTATTCAGTGATGGCGACCTGCGGCGGGCGCTGGCTGCCCACGACAATATTCGCGCCCTGCCGGTGGTGGACGTTATGACGCGGTTGCCAAAGAGCATCGGGCCGGGAAAGCTGGCGGTGGAGGCGGCTGAACTCATCCAGCGGCACAAGATCGGCTCCAGCGGTCTTTTGGTCGTGGACGCAGAAAACAGACTGATCGGTGTCGTGCATGTGCTTGAACTGATGCGCGCGGGCGTGCTTTGATGCGTTGGATTGCCCCCCGTGGTGTCGACGAAGCGGTGTTGGCCCGAGCAGCCAGAATCCGGCTGGCGGTTTTTGATGTGGACGGTGTGCTCACCGACGGCGCGCTGCGATACGGCCCGGATGGTGAAGAGCAGAAAGTATTCAACACGCTGGATGGCCATGGCCTCAAGATGCTGGCTGAATCCGGTGTCGAACTGGCCATCATTTCCGGGCGCAGTTCCCGGGCGCTTGCGCGACGTGCGGGCGACCTCGGTATCACCCGGCTGCACATGGGCATACAGGAAAAGCGCCGCGTTTTTGAGCAGGTGATCGCCGACATGTCGATCGATGCCGATGAAGCCGCCGGCCTGGGGGACGATGTGGTGGATCTGCCCTTTCTGGTGCGATGCGGCTTCGCGGCCGGTGTGCCGTCATGCCCGGCGTACATGCGGGAATACCTGCACTATGTCACCAGTGCGCCGGGGGGTGGCGGGGCGGTACGCGAGTTTTGCGAGGTGATCATGCAGGCCCGCGGAACCCTGCAGGCGGCGCTCAATCAATACGTGGAAAAGTAATGCTCTGGCTGAAAGCGTTTCACATTATTTTTGTCATTACCTGGTTTGCAGGGCTTTTCTACCTGCCACGGCTGTTTGTTTACCACGCGATGGCCGAAGACAGGATTTCCCTGGACCGGTTCAAGGTCATGGAGCGCAAGCTTTACTTTGGCATCATGACCCCGGCCATGATCATTACCCTGGTGCTCGGCACCTGGCTCTGGGTTGGCTATGGTTTTTCAGGTGGCTGGCTGCACGCCAAAGTCACACTCGTGCTCGGCCTCGTCGTGTATCAACTTTATCTGGGCAAGCTGATGGCGGACTTCCGCAATGACTGCAATCGTCACGGCCATGTCTTTTATCGCTGGCTCAATGAGATTCCGGCCCTGCCGTTTCTGATTGCCATTGTGCTGCTTGTTGTACTGAAACCATTTTGAGTGCCAGCTACTTTGCGCCCTGTCCGCGGGGCCTGGCCGGTGTCCTGGCGCGCGAGCTGGCGGAACTGGGCGCACTCAATGTCACTGAGCAGGAGGCCGGCGTGGCGTTCGACGCCGAGCTTCCGGTGGCGTACCGTGCGAATCTGCGCTCGAGGGTTGCAAGCCGCATCCTTTGGCGGGTGGCACACTTTCCGTATGAGCGCGAACAGCACATCTATGATGCGGCGCTGCTGCAGCCATGGCCCTCCTGGTTCGACGTAGCACGCACCATCAAAGTGGAGATCAACGCGCACCGATGCCCGTTGAAAAGCCTCGATTTCATTACTTTGCGGATCAAGGACGCGATATGCGACAAGTTCCGCGAGCAAACCGGGGCGCGGCCTTCTGTTGATGCGCGCATGCCTGATGTCCGCATCCACGCATTTCTGGATGCAACGCACGCCAGCCTTTACCTGGATTTGTCCGGTGAACCACTCTTCAAGCGAGGATTTCGCGAGCACACCGGCGAAGCCCCCCTCAAGAAAAATCTCGCGGCCGGCATCATCATGTTGTCAGGCTGGAATCCGTCCGAGCCTTTCCTCGATGCGATGTGCGGCAGCGGAACATTCCTGGTCGAGGCCGCGGAAATGGCGCTGGGGATCGCACCGGCGCTGTCGGGAGGGCGGTTGCGCAATTTCGCGCTCAGCCGCTTCAAGGTATTCCAGAAGGAGACATGGGAGCGCGAAGTTGAGGCGGCGCGTTCCGCGCCGCGGGCGAACCCTACCCAACCGTTGCCGATCTATGGCTCGGACAAGTTCGGCTATGCCATCACTGATGCGCGCGAGAATCTGGCGGCAAACCAACTGCTCGATTTCGTCCATCTGAAGCAGGTCAACGTATTGGAAATTTCCGCACCGGCCCCGGCCGGGGTCTGGATCAGCAACCCCCCCTATGGCGAGCGTCTCGGCGCGACTGAAGACCTGGCGGCGCTTTATCCAAAACTTGGCGACCTTTTGAAGCAAAAATTTGCCGGATGGCGCGCCTATTTTTTCACCGGCGACCCACAGTTGCCCAAACTCGTTCGGCTTTCCGCGAGCAAGCGCACGCCGTTGTTCAACGGCAAATTGGAATGCCGGCTGATTGAATACAAGATCATTGCCGGCAGCAACCGGCGCCCTTAGTCCTGCCGGTGCACCACGAGCCGGTTGCGATGGCGGAACAGATATTCCGGCGCAATGCCCATCATGGACCGTACCGTGCGGGAAAGGTGTGCCGAGTCTGAAAACCCCGCTGAAAGGGCGGCGCTGGTCAGGGACTCCCCGGCGATAGCAAGGTCCAGCGCCCGCCGCATCTTGGTCCAAAGGACGTAACGCCGCACCGGGACACCGACTTCCTGCTTAAAAATATGGGCAAGCCGGGACGGGGATAGGTGCACCTTCGCAGCCAGCGCTTCGATGCTGCCGTAATGTTGTGGTGATTCTTTCAGGAACGCGAGTGCAGACTCAACGCGCGCATCAAGCGTTGGCGCGTATCGCGATACCGAACCGGAAACGCCAAAAAGGCACTCGACGATGGTGTGCGCTTCAGCTGGTGAAGTTGCCGGATTCTGTAACTGGGCGACCGCTCCATCGCAGCATTGCGGGAAACTGAACGCCCGCGGCGACTCTACTCCCGCCGCGGCCGCACGAAAACTCGCGCTCTCAGGTTCCCAGAACAGTGCGGCGATCGTGACGTCCACGCCCAGCGTCGCGTACTCCACACCAGAAGGGATATAGACGGCCTCATTGCAAAGTTGCGTTCCATCGGCCAGCGACACGCGGAGCTTGGCGCCAGGAGCCGCAAGCCAGGCTGCCGCATGATTACGGTGGGTGGTGGTCGCCTTGCTGGGGCCGACATACAGAAACCGGTCGTGCCAGACGTACAGGTGAATGTATCCGTCCGGCGCCGGCGTGTTATCCATGGATAGCAGAAATATTCAAGAAGTCAGCCAGTTTATTCAATTGAACGGCAGGAATGTTCAAGTGCCGCCATCATGGCGCCCACATACTCAATGGGTGCCTATCGATGGCGCAGAAAAGGAGTACCTAATGAAAAACATTTTCAGCTACTTCAAGACCCAGGACGGGATCCTGTTTGCCGCCTTGGCGCTGCTTCTTGGCGGAAGCGCGCTGTCGCTGCTGCATGCGTTCGCGACCGGAAGCGGGCCGGCGACACTGGTGGCGCCTGTTGTGGTGGCCGTTATTTAGCCGGCCCCGGGGTCGTCGTCGGCGACGCAATTTTCATCGCCCGGGTTGCAGGCGGGCGAAGCGCAATCACTTCACAATTTCGAGATGATCCAGGCCTGAAGCCAGATCCTTCTCCTTGGCGCTCTTGCCTTCAAGTTTGATCTTGAGGCGCAGGTCATTGAGCGAGTCCGCATTGCGCAACGCATCCTCATACGAAATCATGTCAGCCTCGTAGAGGTCGAACAGCGCCATATCAAACGTTTGCATGCCGAGTTCGCGCGAGCGTTTCATGACTTCCTTGATCTCATGCACCTCGCCCTTGAAGATCAGGTCCTGGATCAAGGGTGAATTGAGCAGGATTTCAATGGCCGCCACACGGCCCTTGCCTACCTTCTTTGGAATCAGACGATGCGACACAA
>CAYSKY010000184.1:6005-6394 GCA_964431425.1 uncultured Burkholderiales bacterium | reverse complement strand
CCTCAAGAACGGCGCCATTGTGGTGTTTGAATCGACCGTTTACCCGGGCGCCACCGAAGAGGTGTGCATACCCGAACTGGAGCGCGCGTCCGGCAAGAAGTGGAAGACAGACTTCTTCGTCGGCTACTCGCCGGAGCGCATCAATCCGGGTGACAAGGAACATACCCTCACCCGTATCACCAAGGTGGTCTCCGGTGACACCCCCGCCACGCTGGACCGGCTTGCTGAGGTCTACGGCGCGGTGATCACGGCCGGCGTGCACCGTGCGTCCAGCATCCGCGTCGCGGAAGCAGCCAAGGTGATCGAAAACTCGCAGCGCGACCTGAACATCGCCTTCATGAACGAACTGGCGATCATCTTCAACAAGATGGGCCTGGATACCAGCGAGG
>CAYSKY010000184.1:0-5995 GCA_964431425.1 uncultured Burkholderiales bacterium | reverse complement strand
AAATTCCGGCCCGGCCTGGTGGGCGGCCACTGCATCGGCGTGGACCCCTACTACCTCACCTACCAGGCTGAAAAGTACGGACACCACCCGGAAGTTATCCTGTCGGGCCGGCGCATCAACGACTCCATGGGCAAGTATGTCGCCGAACAGACAGTGAAGACCCTGGTGAAGGCCGGCGGCAAGCTGCAGGGCGCGGTCGTCAACGTGCTGGGCCTGACCTTCAAGGAAAACTGTCCCGATGTGCGCAACACCAAGGTCGTGGACATCATCAAGGAACTGAAGGAATACGGTATGACCGTGCACGTGCACGATCCGTATGCCGCCGCCGCCGAAGCCAAGCATGAATACGGCCTGACGCTGGCTGAATGGGATGCCATGCCGGAGGCGGATGCGGTGGTGGTCGCCGTCGCGCACCGGGACTACTTGTCCAGGCCGCTGCCGGAGTTGCTTGCCAAGGTGAAAGCCAACGGCGCCGTGATCGACGTCAAGGCGGCGCTCAATGCGGATGCGGTGCGCCAGTCCGGGCGCCAGCTCTGGCGCCTGTAGCCGGGCGCGCCGGAAAACTTCGCCCTATTTGGGCGACTGCAATTCAGCCAGCGGGATCACTTTTTCCCAGAGTTGCCGGCCCTCGTTGGAATAGCTGCGCATCGTCAGCTTTCGGTCGCGGTTGCCGCCGGTGAAATCGATGGTGCAGAAGTTGCGTTCGGCAACGTAGGTGCCCTCAACTATCTGCGGGTTGACGTGCTCGGTCTTGGCATCCGGTGAAATTCCCGACGTCAGGGGTGAGCAACTCAGTTCGTAGAGCGGATAGGTACCCGCGCGCTCGGTGCGCAGCATCTCGGTAAAATGCCGGTCACCCGTCAGCAGCACCACGCCGTTGATCCTGTGGTCGACGAGAAACTTCATGAACTCGTCGCGCTCGCGCGGAAACTTGTCCCAGCTTTCACGGCGGTTGAGTTTGTTCGTGACCTGGCTGCCCACCACCACCAGTTTCACCGGCGAGACTGAGGCCAGCAGCGCATTTTTCAGCCAGCGCATTTGCGCGGCGCCCAGCATGACCTTGTCATCGGATTCCAGCCAGTCGCTGTCGCGATAGTAGCGGTTGTCAGTGAGAAACAATTCGGCATCATTGAAGGTGAAATTGCCGAACACGCCGGGCGTCTCCGGCAGCCCCCAGGTCGGGTTGGCGAAGTAGCGCTTGAACAGTTTCAGCGTTTCGCCTTTCCACGGAAAACTCGAATTGGAATCGTTGGGACCATAGTCGTGATCGTCCCAGATGGCGAAGTGGTGGCCGGTATGCAGCAACTTCTGCAGTTCCGGGATGCGGCGATCGTGCCGCCAGCGTTCGCGCAGGCCCCACTCGCTGTCCCAGTCGGCCTCTCGGTAGTACACATGATCACCGGTCCACAGCATCATGTCGGGCTTCAATGCTGCAATGCTGTCGTAAATGCGCATGGCTTCGGGCGGCCCGCCGTATGGGCGGCCCGGCCGGTCATAGGCCACTTCATTGGTATAGGAACAGGCACCGAGCGCGAGTTTCCATTCAGGCGCATCAGTGCGCCATTGCCAGAGGGCCTGCGTCATGAACTGCAACGACTGCGGCACCGGCTGCAATTTCCCGTCCAGCAGCACACGGTAGCCGTAGCGGCGGCCGGGCTCCAGCCCGCCGACCTGCACGTGCGCAACAAAGTCATTCTCTGCTTGCAACAACTGCGGTGCGGTGCGTCGGATGACATCCGGTGTTTCGCGCTGCCAGTATTCGATGACCGCCTTGGCGGGTGCATCGGCCTGCAACCAGAGCGTGGCGGCACGCATGCCCGAGGCACCTGCCATCGGCCCTGCCACCAGTTTTGCCGCGTGAACACAGCAGGCCCCCAGCGAAACAATCAGGACGGCAAGGCATCGGATCGAGAGCTTCATGGTCGGGAACGGGGGTGTGGACAGCCCTGATTATCACCCGCCAGCCGGTTCACCTGCGTTTGGTTCAGCGCAGGCAATGGCGATAAGAGGGAGCCAAACCGCTGTTTTTCAGGCGGCACTTGCAATTTACGGCGAAACTGTATAAAAATACAGACATGAACGAACTGACCCCCCGCCAGCAGGAAATCCTCGCCTTTCTCCGTGCATGGATCCAGGAGAACGGCATGCCACCCACCCGTGCCGAAATCTGTTCGGCGCTAGGCTTTCGCTCGCCTAACGCCGCTGAGGAGCATTTGCGTGCACTCGAGCGCAAGGGCGCCATCGAAATGCTGGCCGGTTCGTCGCGCGGCATCCGTATTCGCGATGGTGGCGCCATGGGCACCGAAGCCGCCAATGACGAAGAAGGCGGCCTGCCGCTGATCGGCAAGGTTGCGGCGGGCTCACCGATTCTTGCGCAGGAAAACGTGGTCGGCCGCTATCCGGTCAGCCCGCTGATGTTCAAGCCCAAGGCGGACTACCTGCTGAAGGTGTCGGGCATGAGCATGAAGGACGTCGGCATCATGGACGGCGACTGGCTGGCGGTACATCGCACCTCGCAGGCACAAAACGGCCAGATCGTGGTGGCGCGTATTGAAGGCGATGCGACAGTGAAGCGCCTGAAGGTCAAGGGGCGCCAGGCGTTCCTGATCGCCGAGAATCCGGACTTCCTGCCGATCGTGGTGGATCTGGCCAAGCAGCCGCTGGATATCGAAGGTCTGGTGGTCGGCGTAGTCCGCACGATGTAGGACCGCGTGCCGGGCGTATTGCTCGGCAACGGGGTCCTGCGGTGCTATTCGCAGCTCGCCCTGCGCATCGGGAAGTCCACCGTCTTTTCTTTTCCCTTGTCGGTACCTTCGATACGCGCGTGCAGCACGGACGCCGCGCGCAGTTCGTAGATCACCCGCTGGGGGAAATCATGCGCGGTGTTTTCAAAGACCACCCGATTGGTCTCCAGTTTCGCCATCTTGAAGCTGCCCTCGGCCTGACCGCTGGGCTTTGCCGTAAACACCGGCTCACCCTTGCCATCGAGCTCGATACGCATGGCTTCATATGAAACCACCTTGCGCTCTGCCATGGTCCGCGCCATTCCCATCATCATGCCGCCCGCCGCCGGCATCCAGTGTTCACGAAACTCCATGCGGCCGTTGCGGCCCAGCCAGCAGCCGGACATCCAGGACAGGCGCTTGAGTGCATCGCCACCGGCGGCACCATCGTGCAGGGGACGCGCCACATAGCCCTCAAAGAACGGCTGAAACTCCGTGATGTCGATGTTGAAGCGCTTGTCACGCACCATTGGATCCTGGGCGAACTGGGCCAGGGCCGCGGCGGCGTCGGTAACGCGCAGTATGAGCATGCCTTTGTCGGCGACCGCATCCTTGTAACGCGCGCCCAACAGCAGCAGCCCTTCGCGCCGCATGCGCGCAAGGTTCTGCGAATGCTCACGAAAGCCGGGTTGTTCGTCCGCGTCCTTTGCCTGGTCCCACGCAGGCCCGGTGGTCAGTTGAACAATGTAAAGCGGCAGCGACTCGAGGACCTGTAATTCTCCTCCGGCGGGCGCAGGGTTTGGCGGCGCGGCCGGCGCAGCGGCCGATGCATTGAAAACTATAGCGACACCCACCGCCAGGGCGGCTTTCAAGTTTGGATTCACACTTTTCTCCTGATGAAGCTTGAATGGTACACGCCGCGAGCATCAGCGCCCCCGCAGCTATACTGTCGCCCATCCGGAAACAGGAGGCGACGTTGGCCAAGCTTTATTTTCGATTCGCGGCGATGAACGCGGGCAAATCCACCGCGCTGCAACAGGTGGCGTACAACTATGAAGAGCGGGGGCAGACCGTCAATCTGTTCACGGCCGCCATCGACGACCGCTACGGTGAGGGACAGGTGGTATCCCGGCTCGGCGTGCAACGTGCAGCCGAGATGTTCTCGTCGGAAACAAATTTCACCGAGCTCTACCAGTCGCGTCCCATTCCCTCGTGCATCCTGATCGATGAAGCCCAGTTCATGACCGAGGCGCAGGTGGTGCAGTTGCACGAACTCGCCCATACCCGCGGTTCGCCGGTGATTTGCTATGGCCTGCGCAGTGACTTTCTCGGCCAGCCCTTCCCGGGTTCGAAGGCACTGCTGACACTGGCGGATGATCTCGAAGAAATGAAGACGATCTGTCGCTGCGGCCGCAAGGCCACCATGAATGTTCGCCTTGATGCCGCCGGCAATCGCGTCACGCAGGGTGAGCAGGTGGAGATCGGCGGCAACGACCGCTACGAGGCGGTGTGCCCGCGGCGCTTCTATACCGGGCGCTGCAAGGACTGAGTCCGCAGGGCGGTCAACACTGACCGGCAACGATCGCAGCTGGGCAAGCTCCAGCACTGGCGCGCCTCGCAGGCCGAAACGGCCCGGAAAGCCGCGCCAAATGGCGTTCTAGACCTATTTCTGCTCGGCCAGCTCCGAGGCCGTCCAGCCGCCGCCCAGCGCGCGAATCAATCCCACGGCTGCCGTCAGTTGCCGGCCGAGCAGGCTCACCGCCGTGCGTTCGTTGCTGAGCTGCGAGGCCTGCACCGTGACCACGTTCAGATAGCTCACCGTGCCCGCCTTGTACTGGTTGGTGGTGAGCAGCACCGACTCGCGCGCCAACTTGACGGCATCGGCCTGCACCACGGCCTCCTCCTCAAGAATGCGCAACGCAACCAGGTTGTCCTCGACTTCCTGCAAGGCATCGAGCACGGTCTGGCGATAGGTGGCGACCGTCTGGTCATACGCCGCCACCGCGGAATCGGTCGCGGCACCGCGCTTGCCGAAGTCCAGCAGCGTGATCGCGAGTTCCGGGCCCAGCGACCACGAGCGGTTGGCCGCAGAAAACAGATTCGACCACGCCGAGTTGTTCTGGCTGACTGCGCCGGTCAAGGACAGCGTGGGAAAGTACGCCGCCATGGCAACGCCCACCTGTGCATTTGCCGCCGTGACCCGCCGCTCAGCGGCGGCGATGTCGGGACGGCGCTCCAGCAAGGTAGACGGCATTCCCAGCGGCATGCGCGGCATCTTGAGCGTGAAGGGTTTCGGTGCCAGTGAAAATGCGGAGGGTGGCTTGCCAATCAGGGTGGCGATGGCGTGCTCCAGTTGCGCCCGAGTGACACCAAGATCCAGCGCCTGCGCCTCGGTGCTGCGCAACTGCGCCTGGGCTTGCACCACATCGCCCTTGGCCGCCACACCGACGTTGTAGCGATTGGTGGTGAGGTCCAGCGAACGCCGGTAGGCGGCGACCGTATCATCGAGCAACTGCTTTTGCTGGTCGGTGACGCGCAGCTGGAAATAGTTGATGGCCAGTTCAGATTGCAAGGATAGCCGCACCGCTTCGAGGTCGGCACGGCTGGCCTCTGCCGAGGCGCTGCTGCTTTCAAGCTGCCGACGTACACGACCCCAAACATCCACTTCCCACGCGGCGCTGATCGCCGCACGATAGGCGGTCGCCGCGTCAGGATCCGGGCCGCCACGCGGCGCCGCGCGCGAACGGGTGGCGCTGGTGCTTGCCGAGAAAGACGGGAAGAATCCGGACCGTGCGGACTGCACCAGCGACGCCGCCTGCCGGTAGCGCGCTTCGGCAACCTTGAGATTCTGGTTTGACACATTGATCTGCGCCGCCAGGGCGTTGAGGTCGGCGTCGGCGAACACCTCCCACCATTTGCCGCGAATCAGCTCGTCCTGCGGCTGGGCCGGTTTCCAGTCGCGATGTTCCTTGTAGGCCGTGCCGACGTCCAGCGTCGGGCGCTGGTAGTCCGGGCCGATGGCGCAGCCAGTCAACAGCACTGGTACCGCCAGGGCAAGTACGGTGGCGCGAATCAGTGTGCTGCGGTGTTGTGTCATACCGTGTTTCATCAATGCTCCAGATAACTCAGTCACCCGCCGCGGGCTGCGTTTCCGGCTCCGCCGGTCCGGCCTGCTTGCGCGAAAAACGCCGCTTCAGCCAGAGGCTGAAACGATCGAGGTACAGGTACACCACCGGCGTCGTGTACAGGGTCAGCAACTGGCTGAGGATGAG
>CAYSKY010000183.1:0-6405 GCA_964431425.1 uncultured Burkholderiales bacterium | reverse complement strand
CCGAACAACGGGACAGACGGCAAACCCATTGATTTTGTGCTGCAGCAGGCGCTGAACCAGTTGAAGGGATTGCCGGTTGCATCCAACCCACGTGCGCTGCTTGCGGCCGCAGGCGGCGTGGCCAACAAGACGCTTCCAAAAGCGATTGACGCCAAGAAGTAGGCGGGTCTCGTCCGACTTGCAGATGCAGGTTGGAAGCGCCCATTGTCCGGACGGACCTGATGGATGACCGCACGCTTCTTCGCTACAGCCGCCATATCCTGCTGAACGAGTTTGGTACAGAAGGGCAGGAACGGCTGGATGCTGCGCAGGTGTTGGTAGTCGGTGCGGGTGGGCTGGGATCCGCGGCGCTGATGTACTTGGCGTCGGCAGGAGTGGGCCGGATTGTCATCGCGGACGGTGACACGGTCGACCTGACCAATCTGCAGCGCCAGATTGTGCATGGCGAAGGCGCCATCGGCATCAACAAGGCCCTTTCCGCCGCACAGACCCTCAGGCGTCTCAACTCGTCCATCCACATTGAAGCGCTGGAGCACCGACTCGACGCGGATCTGGTGGCTCGTGTCGCAGACGCCGACGTGGTGCTGGACTGCTCCGACAACTTCGCCACCCGGCATGCTGTGAACCGCGCCTGTGTCGCGCATCGCAAGCCGTTGGTCTCCGGCGCCGCGATTCGCTTTGATGGGCAGCTAACGACCTTTGACCACCGCCGCGAAGGGGGCGCCTGCTATCACTGCCTGTTCCCCGATACCGCTGAAGCTCAGGAGGAGCGCTGTGCCGTCATGGGGGTGTTCGCCCCTTTGGTTGGTATCATTGGTGCGATGCAGGCTGCGGAGGCAATTCTGCTGCTGAGCGGGGCGGGTGAGGCCTCGACCGGGAAATTGCTGATGCTCGATGCCAGATGCATGGAATGGCAGACGGTACGCTATTCCCGCGATGAATCCTGCGCCGTCTGCGGTGCCAATCACACCAACGAGAATGAGGAGCTGGCCAATGAAATTGCCTGAGACCTGCCGCACAGTTGCGGTGTTGGCTGCCACGCTGATGGTAGCTTGTCCGACCTTTGGTCAAACCTTGTGGAAATACACCGACAAGGATGGCAAAGTGACTTATTCCGATCGCGCTCCCAAAACCGGCGAAAAGGCCGAGCCGGTCGCGATGAATCCGTCTGCAAATATCATCGATGCCCCAAAAGCAAAGCCGACCGCCGCCCCCAAGGCTGACGAAGGCAAGGCAGGCACGCCGGAGGCAAACAACCTGCGCAAGCTTTGGGAAGCAGCCAAGGAAGAACTGGACGCGGCCAAAAAGGCGCTGGCTGACGGCCGTGAACCGACGGACGACGAGCGCCAGATAGTTGTGGGGCGCGATGCAAAGGGCGTCCCTACCGGTAGCAATACCATCATGCGCAAACCCGCCTATTACGAGCGGATTGCGGGGCTTGAGGAGGCCGTGCGCAAAGCCCAGGCGCGTGCAGATGTAACCGAAGACAATTTGCGTCGCGGCGGCAAGTAGCTACTTGCGCGGCGCGAGCCACGTTTCGCGTTCAGATAGTTGCCAACGGCCAGCGAGGCCTGACGCCAAAGCTGGTACGCCCGAAGTTTGCAGCGGGTTCCGCCCCCAGCCTGAGGGCCGCAGCGAAAGCAATCATGGCACCATTGTCGGTGCACAATGAAAGCGGCGGAAAGTAGACCTGCGCGCGATGTCTGGCGGCTGCAAGCTGAAGCTCTTTTCTCAGCCTGCCATTAGCCCCGACCCCGCCGGATACCACCAGTGTTTTCATGCCGGTGATTTTGAGCGCTGCCATGCATTTTGCAACGAGAACGTCGACCACCGCGGCTTGAAAACCCGCCGCCAGGTCAGCCGCTGTCTTGTCATCGCGTTGGCCGTGCCGCGCCAATTTGCCCGCCTCATTCATGACAGCCGTTTTGAGGCCGCTGAAACTGAAATCGAGATCGCCACTGTTGATCATTGGCCTGGGCAACGGGAATCTTCGTTCATCCCCACCCTCGGCCAACCGGCTCAGAGCGGGGCCGCCCGGATAACCCAGGCACAGCAATGTGGCGGTCTTGTCAAAGGCCTCGCCGGCGGCATCGTCGAGGGTTTCGCCCAAAAGTTCGTATTCCCCCAGTTTTCGTACCGCCATGAGTTGGGTATGCCCACCGGAAACAAGCAGTGCAACGAACGGGAAATCCGGAGCATTCTCGGCCAGCAAGGGTGATAGCAAGTGCCCCTCGAGATGGTGTACGCCAACGACCGGCTTATCCAGTGCCGCACCAAGCCCCGCCGCAACCGAGCAGCCGGTCAATAGCGCACCGCCAAGCCCCGGCCCCTCAGTGACTGCGATGGCATCGACCTCTAAGAGCGTGCGCCCACTCTCGGAAATTACCTTATCTATCAACGGAACCAGCCTTTGAATGTGATCGCGGGACGCAAGCTCTGGCACAACTCCCCCGTAGGCTGCATGCATGGCTACCTGCGTGTGCAAATGATGTGCAAGCAGTCCCGCGCTGGTGTCGTACAGCGCCACGCCTGTTTCGTCGCAAGAAGATTCGATTCCGAGAATGAGCATGGGCGCTTGGTCGTTGCCGGTGCACTCACGTGCCATCTTGGCAAAATAGGGATAAGTCGTTATTATATTGGGCTGTTTTCCAAAAACAGGTATTTTTCGCAGCAGCTTCAGACCCACAGTTTCTTAGGAACTGGGCGGGCATAACTAGAAAGAAAGGTTTTACATATGCCATTGATTCGTTTGAAAGAAAATGAGCCGTTCGATGTCGCGCTCCGGCGCTTCAAGCGTGCGGTTGAAAAGACCGGCTTGCTGACCGAACTTCGCGCGCGCGAGTTCTACGAGAAGCCGACCGCAGAGCGCAAGCGCAAGCACGCAGCTGCTGTAAAGCGCCGCTTCAAGCGCCTTCGCAGCCAGATGTTGCCGCCAAAACTGTACTAGCAAGCAGCGGAATTTGGAATTTTTTAGGGCAGGAGGCAACCGTCTCCTGCCTTTTTTATTTGGAGAATCTCAGATGGGTTTGCGCGAGAAAATCAATGAAGACATGAAGGCCGCCATGAAGGCCCGTGAAACAGAAAAGCTGGCCGCCATCCGCCTGCTGCAAGCCGCCCTGAAGCAAAAAGAGGTCGATGAGCGGGTGACGCTGACCGATGACATGGTACTTGCCATCATTGAAAAGATGCTCAAGCAGCGCAAGGACTCCATCGAGCAATACACCGCCGGCAATCGCGCCGACCTCGTTGCCAAAGAGGAATTCGAAGTCGCGGTATTGTCGGGTTACATGCCGACGCAACTGTCGGAAACGGAACTGGCAACCATAGTTGATGCGGTGATCAAGGAAACAGGGGCGACCTCGGCAAAGGACATGGGCAAAGTCATGAATGCGTTGCGTCCCAGAGTCGCCGGCCGCGCGGACATGGGAAAACTTTCGGCCACCATCAAGGCGCGGTTGTCCTGACCAGGTCGCAGACCGCCCCGCCCGGGGGGTTGGCGCGCCGTATAATCTGCGAGCCATGATTCCGCCGGATTTCATTCAGCAGTTGCTGGGCCGAGTCGACATCGTTGATGTCATCGACAAGCATGTAAAGCTGAAAAAAGCGGGCCAGAATTACTCCGCCTGCTGCCCTTTTCACAACGAAAAAACGCCCAGCTTTTCGGTCTCTCCCAGCAAGCAGTTCTATCACTGCTTTGGCTGCGGGGTGCACGGCAGTGCAATCTCTTTCCTGATGGAATACGCCGGGATGGGATTTCGCGATGCCGTCCGGGAATTGGCAGATGGCGTGGGAATGACGCTTCCTGTGGAGGCCAATCGGGAAGAGTCGGTTGAGCGCGCGCAACAGGCCGCAACGCTTGGGGACGTCATGGTGGCCGCCATGAACTTCTATCGCCGGCAGCTCAAAGCCCATCCGAAAGCGATCGAATACCTGAAAGGGCGCGGACTCACCGGCGAAATCGCGGCAAAATTTGCACTCGGCTACTCGCCGGATGATTGGCAAGCGCTCAAAGGAGCGGTGGAAGACTACACCGTGGCTGCGCTGGTTGAGTGCGGACTGGTCATCAGCAGCGATGAAGGCAAGCGCTACGACCGGTTTCGCGACCGCATCATGTTCCCCATTCACGACGCACGCGGCAATGTAATTGGATTCGGCGGCCGGGTGATCGGTGCTGGCGAGCCCAAATACCTCAACTCACCTGAAACGCCGCTGTTCGAAAAAGGCCGGGAGCTATATGGGCTGTTCCAGGCCCGGCGAGCCATTCGTGACCAGCAGACCGCAATCGTCGTCGAAGGCTACATGGATGTGGTGGCGCTTGCACAAAGTGGCGTGGAAAACGCCGTCGCCACATTGGGCACTGCAACCACGCCCACCCATGTGCAAAAGCTTCTGCGCATGGCAGATAACCTGGTGTTCTGCTTCGACGGGGACCGGGCGGGGAGAAAGGCGGCCTGGCGGGCCCTGGAGCAATCCCTGCCCGTTGTCATGGACGGCAAGGACGTACGTTTTCTGTTTCTTCCCCAGGAAGACGATCCGGATACCTTTGTCAGGCGGCTCGGCAAGGATGCGTTTCTGGCGGAACTGAAGGCGGCCAAACCGCTTTCCGGATTCTTGTTTGACGAGCTCTCATCCCAGGTTGACCTTTCCAGTGAGGAGGGGCGCTCGAGACTGCTGGTACTCGCCAAACCGCTGCTTGCGCAGATCACCGCGCCCGCGCTCGCAATCATGCTTCAGCGCAAACTGGCCGACATCATCGGCCTGGGAGTGATGGAGATCCAACGGCTGATTCCGCTTGCGTCAGTTGTGCCGGTGCAATCATCAGCCGCGGGACGTGGTGCCGAGCAGAATTTCCCTTCGGGCACACCAGGCAAGTCGCGTGGCAAGTTTCGTGAGCGCTATCCCGCCAAGGACACCGGGGCGCCTGCACCTCGATTCAAGTCAGCGCCCGCGGGCCTGTGTGCCCAAATGATTGCCCGTATGCTGCTCAAACCGCCCCTTGCAGGTCGTTTTGATCTCGAGGCCGAAAGCGGCGATGTTTCCGCAACCGGGACCGCTGCGCGTGTGGCTGCGTTCATACGTGACCATGACTTTGAGGTCACGCCGGCACAGGTTGTCGAACATTTCCGCGATACCCCGGACGCATTGGAAGTGGATCGTGCGGCTGCGCACCCTCTGCTTGGCGACATGGACGCCGAAAATCCCGAATTCAATATTGACGCCGAGTTTGATGAGGCACTCGGCAGATTGCGGTCCGAGGTTGCCGCCATGGCAAGCCGCGAGGCGATGTTGAAGCGCGCGCGCGATCTCGGCCTGGGCTGACCCCCGACCCTACGGCGGCAGCAAACACGGCAAACGCTTGAATTCTTGGCCTAAACACCCCAAGTGTTTGATGGACTTCCGGTTTTTTGTGATTTCGGCTAAAATAGCCGGTTCCGCGTACTGTCTGGTACGCCGCCCAATTTCTCCCGGTTGCGCAATATGGCAACTGCACCTTTTACGACGGACTCATCAACATGGCACGTAAACCCAAAAGCGCCCGCGACCACGACGAATTTCCCATCCCGAATTTCAAGGCCGCCCGCGAAGCGAAAGTGGTGGACGTTGAGGCTCAGAAGACGCGCCTCAAAAGCCTGATCACGCTGGGTAAGGAGCGCGGCTTCCTGACTTATGCGGAAATCAACGACCACCTGCCGGATGTGGTGGATGCTGAACAGATTGAGTCCATCACCACCACGTTCAACGACATGGGCATCCAGGTCTATGACGTGGCGCCCGATGCGGAAACGCTGCTTCTCAACGAGGCCGCTCCTACGGCTGCCGACGACGACGACGCGGAAGAAGAAGCGGCACAGGCGCTATCTTCGGTCGACTCCGAGTTTGGACGCACGACAGACCCGGTACGCATGTACATGCGCGAAATGGGCTCGGTGGAACTGTTGACGCGCGAAGGCGAAATCGAAATCGCCAAGCGTATCGAAGATGGCTTGAAACACATGATTTACGCCATCTCCTCCTGTCCAACCACGATCGAAGAGATCCTGCGTCTGGCTGACATGGTGGAACGCGACGAGATTCGCATCGATGAAGTCATCGATGGCCTCGTCGACCCCAACGAAGAGCAGGTTTCCGAAGCCGAGATCTCCGACGAAGACCTCGAGGACGATGAGATCGAGGAGGAAGAGGAGGACGAAGACGGCTCCATCGCCGCCGCCAACCTTGAGCAATTGAAGCAGGATTCACTTGCGCGCTTCAATTCCATCCGCAAACTGTACAAGAAGATGCGCAAGGTGCTGACCGAAAAGGGCCACCGCTCCCGCGCCTACAAGGATTTGCAGGAAGAGATCTCCGCCGAACTCATGCAGATTCGTTTTTCCGCCAAGCAAGTGGAGAGCCTTTGCAATGGGC
>CAYSKY010000182.1:0-6409 GCA_964431425.1 uncultured Burkholderiales bacterium | reverse complement strand
GTGCGATCGTTCAGCGTGTAACCGAGCGGGCGCACCAGATGCAGCCGCGCGCCGGTGTTGGCGCACAGGCGGATCACATTGCCGGTATTGGGGGGGATTTCCGGGCGGAACAGCACGACGTTAAACATGGCAACGTCGCTAGTGTGATTTCAAAACGGCACCGCAGCATCATGCTGCGGTGTGTCATGCCGATACGGCCCTACGCGGGCCACCACCCAAGCCGAGACTGCGCTCGCCCCGCACTTTTTCAAGGTCTTCGCCGCTTCCGAAAGCGTGGCGCCGGTGGTCATGACATCGTCCACCAACGCGACATGGCGCCCGGCCAACGATGCGTCGCCGGCAAAAGTGCCTCGCACATTCTTGAGTCTCGCCGCACGGTTGAGTCCAGCCTGGGGTACGGTCTCTCGAACTTTCAGCAGGCCGTGCGCGGAGTAAGCCAGGTCCAATTGCCGGGCCACTCCACCAGCCAGTAGCGCCGACTGGTTGAAGCCCCGCGCGGCCAGCCGCCCCCTCGCGAGCGGAAGCGCCACCACCAGGTCAGGACGCGGTGCACCGGCCGCCTGTGCATTGCGGATCGCGCCTGCCAACGCATCGGACAACATCGCGGCTAGTGCCAGATTGGCATTGAATTTCAGCGACTGCACCAGCCGGTCCAAGGGAAAGGCGTACCGGTAGGCGGCCACGGTGTGATCAAACGCCGGCGCATCAGCCAAGCAGGCCCCACACAGTTGGCCCTGCGTGGCGATTTCAGCGCAGCGCGGGCACCCGTCTGTCGGGTGCATTGGCAACTCGCCAGCGCAGGCTGCGCACAGGGTGTCGGTCGAGCGCAAGCCGCAGAGGTGGCAATCCTGCGAGAACAGTCCGGTCAATCCGGCGGCACGGGCGAGGCGATCCAAGGACAAGGTGTCGGGGAAATTACATTGGCAAAGGCGTTATCGTAGTCGATCCTTGCGAGATGGGCCGCCACCCGGCCAGGCAGGCATTTCCGAATTTGCCCATTTTTTAAGCGATTGTTCAGACTTCGCCGCGCCGAAATTGACAGAGACCCCGCTTTTGGCAATCATGCTGCACCCCTCATCGCCACGAACTGAACGCTCCGCCGACATGAACTCCACCGCCGTTGCCAGCACCCCCGTTGCCATTCCCGCCTCCTGGACCCGCAGGCGAGACGAGCCTTGGCCGATCGCGGCCGTGGAAGAACTGCTTGCCCTGCCTTTTTCGGATCTCATGCACCGCGCGCAAACCGTGCATCGCGAACATCACGATCCGAACAAGGTTCAGCTCTCCACGCTCATTTCCATCAAGACCGGCGGTTGCCCCGAAGACTGCGGCTATTGCCCGCAATCGACACGCCACCCGACCGGTGTACCAAACGAGGACATGATGGCAGTCGCCGACGTAGTGGCGGCGGCAAAACTCGCCAAGGAAAATGGCGCGACACGTTTTTGCATGGGCGCCGCCTGGCGGGGACCAAAACAACGCGACCTGGAACCGGTGCTGGACATGGTTCGAGAAGTCAAAGCCCTCGGCATGGAGGCCTGCTGCACGTTGGGCATGCTCAAGGACGGGCAGGCCGAGCAGCTCAAAGAGGCCGGCCTTGACTACTACAATCACAATCTGGACACCTCGCCGGAGTTCTACGGCGAGATCATCTCCACCCGCGACTATCAGGACCGGCTCGACACGCTCTCCCGCGTGCGCAATGCGGGGGTCAATGTCTGCTGCGGCGGCATCGTCGGCATGGGTGAATCGCGGCGCGAGCGGGCGGGCCTGTTGTCCCAGCTGGCCAACATGGAGCCGCAGCCGGAGTCGGTGCCGATCAACTACCTGGTCAAGGTGGAGGGCACGCCGCTGCATGACAAGATGAATGCCGACGATGCGGCCAACACTATCGACTGGACAGAGTTCGTGCGCATGATCGCGGTGGCGCGCATCACCATGCCGAAGAGTTTCGTGCGCCTGTCGGCCGGCCGCCAGGAAATGAACGAGGCCACGCAGGCGCTGTGCTTTCTGGCCGGTGCCAACTCGATCTTCTACGGCGACAAGTTGCTCACCACCGGCAACCCCGACGTGGCGCGCGACCGCGCGCTGTTCGACAAGCTCGGCATTGAATCGATGTAGCAAACTCCAGCATTGGCGCACCTCGCAGGCCGTTTTTGGCCTGCAAGCCGCACCAGTGCTTGCGTTTTGGCTTCACTTGCTCTGAACATGTCGATCTCCGATTTCAACGCCCTGCTTTCCGAACTTGCGCAAGCCGACCAGCTGCGCGTGCGGCGCATCGTCGACGGGCCGCAGGATGCCTCGATGATCATCGACGGCAAGCGCGTGCTCTCATTTGGGAGCAATGACTACCTTGGCCTGGCCAACCACCCCAAGGTGGTGGAAGCGGCCATGCGCGCCTTGAAACGCTATGGCCTGGGCGCCGGCGCCTCGCACATGGTGTCGGGCCACATGCGCGCGCATCACGAACTCGAAGAGAAGCTGGCCGGCTACATGAACCTGCCAAAGGCATTGCTGTTCTCGTCCGGCTATGCCGCCAACATGGGCATCCTCACCGCGCTGGCCGGGCGCGGCGACACGATTTACGCCGACAAGCTCAACCACGCCTGCCTCAATGATGGCGCCCTATTGTCGCGCGCCACGTTCAAGCGCTATCCGCACAACGACCACGCCAAACTGGCGGCAATGCTGGCAGCAGCCCCGGCGGGCGGGCGCAAGCTGATCGTGACTGACGCTGTGTTCAGCATGGACGGCGATATCGCGCCACTACCCGAACTGCTGACGCTGGCCGACCAACACGATGCCTTGCTGGTCATCGACGACGCCCACGGCTTTGGCGTGCTCGGCTATCGGGGCAAGGGCTCGCTGGAGCATTTCAATCTGCGAAGCGAACGGATTGTGTACATGGCCACGCTCGGCAAGGCGGCCGGCGGCTACGGCGCCTTTGTCGCCGGGCATGACGATGTGATCGAATGGATCCTGCAGTCGGCCCGCACCTATCTGTTCACGACCGCCACGCCGCCCGCCATCGCCGCGGCCATGTCGGCCAGTCTGGACCTGATGCAGGAGGACCGTGAACGGCTCAAGCACCTGCGCACGCTGATCGACTTTTTTGGCGATTCGCTGAAGCTGCAATACGCGAAGCTGCCGTTTTCGCAGACCGCCATCCAGCCGGTGCTGATCGGCGACAACGCCACCACGCTGGCCTTTGCCGAAGCGCTGCGCGACCGGCATATGTTCGTGCCGGCCATCCGCCCGCCGACCGTGCCACAGGGCACCTCGCGATTGCGCGTGTCCATTTCTGCTGCGCACTCGGCGGATGACCTGTTTGACCTCATCACGGCGCTGACCGACCTGGAGAACATCCTGATGCGCGACCGACCCGGAGTGCGCGCGTGACCGTGTTTGTGGATGTGTGCGGGCGCGGGCCGAACCTGACCATGCTGCACGGCTGGGGCCTGAACGGGGCGGTGT
Organism: uncultured Burkholderiales bacterium; assembly: GCA_964431425.1. Lineage (GTDB taxonomy): Bacteria > Pseudomonadota > Gammaproteobacteria > Burkholderiales > Usitatibacteraceae > UKL13-2. Next base: position 2,935 of record CAYSKY010000182.1, on the reverse strand, counting down.
GGCGGGGACTGCACGATCGCCTGGCCAGGCGTTTCACGCTGCACATCATCGACCTGCCCGGTCACGGCCGTTCGCACGGCGCGCCGGTATCCACGCTGGACGCGATGGTCGATGCCGTGGTCAACGCCATGCCGGTAAGGACGCATCTTTTGGGCTGGTCGCTGGGCGGGCACACCGCCATGGCCATCGCCCAACGTCATCCCGCTCGCGTTGAGAAACTGGTCACTGTCTGCGCCACGCCGCGTTTTGTGGAAGGTGATGGCTGGCCGCACGGCAAGAAGCCCGATGTGCTGGCCGACTTCGCGCGGCGCCTCTCCACCAATTACGTCGCCACGATCCGTAATTTCCTGGCGCTGCAGGCGCTGGGGCAGCCGGAAATGCGGGAGGTCATTCGCACACTGCAGGAGGCGGTGGCCGCACACGGTACGCCGCCACCGGCTGCGCTCGCGGCAAGCCTCGATATTCTTCGCGTCAGCGACATCCGCGGCCTGATTCCCAACGTGGCCGCACCGACCCTTGTGATGCAGGGTGACCACGACGCGCTCACCTCAACGGGCGCGGCGCAGTGGCTGGCAGACCACCTGCCCTCCAGCACCTATTGCCTCATCGAACATGCCGCGCACGCGCCGTTTCTTTCGCATCGCGATGTATTTCTCGACCACTTGCTGGCGTTTCTCGACACATGAATTCAGGCGCGCCTCCGAGTCCGTTGCGGCTGCCTGCCAAGCAGGCGGTGCGCCGGTCGTTTGCGGCGGCATCGGGCACCTACGATCAGCATGCCTTCCTGCAACGCGAGATTGGCGATCGATTGTTCGAGCGCCTCGACTATGTCAAGGTCGCCCCGCAACGCATTGTGGATATCGGCAGTGGTACCGGCTACGCAACAGACAAACTGCTCGCGCGTTACCCGGATGCAGGCGTGGTGGCACTCGATATTGCACCCGGTATGCTGGCCGCTGCGCGCGGCAAGAGCGGCGGTCCCTCCATGTTCAAACGCCTGCTCGGCAGCCGCGATAGGCGGACGTTCGTATGTGGCGACGCCGAGGCCATGCCGCTGACGGACGAATGCGTCGACCTCGCCATCTCCAATCTGGCGATGCAATGGACCGACCCGGAGCACGTGGCCCGCGAAGTCGTGCGGACGCTGAGGCCTGAAGGGCTGTTCATGTTCACCACCTTCGGGCCGGACACACTCAAGGAACTGCGCGCTGCCTTTCGCGCCACGGACGACCGCCCGCACGTGAACAGCTTTATCGATATGCATGACATTGGCGACATTCTGGTTCATGCCGGCTTCGCAGACCCGGTGATGGATCAGGAAATCGTTACGCTGACCTACACGGACCTTAAGCCGCTGCTTCGGGAGCTCAAGGGCATCGGGGCGCACAACGTGTTGCCGGGACGCGCCGCCGGCCTGACCGGCAAAGGCGCCTGGCAGCGGATGGAGGCGGCCTATGAACAATTTCGCAGGGACGGGCGTCTGCCGGCCACCTATGAAGTCGTCTATGGACACGCCTGGAAACCGGCGCTGCGCGCGCGCAAGACGGTCGACGGTGCACAGATGATCGGCCTGCCGGAGTTCAAACGCATGCTGAAAAAGCCGTGAGCGGGTTCTTCATCACGGGTACTGATACCGGCGTCGGCAAGACGCTCGTGACGGGCGCGCTGATGGTTGCCATGCAACAGCGCGGGCTGGCTGTGGCACCGATGAAACCTGTCGCCGCCGGCACAGTGATGATGAACGGCGTGGCGGTCAATGAAGACGTGGGAGTGTTGCAGGAACTGTCTGCGCACCGCTTTTCATTGCGGGACGTCAATCCCTACTGTTTCGCCGAGCCGATTGCGCCGCATATCGCCGCCGGTCGCGAAGGCACGCACGTCGACCTCAACATCATTCGTGCTGCCTATGCCCGGCTTGCCGCGCATTCGGATGTCGTGCTGGTCGAAGGCGCCGGCGGCTTTCTGGTGCCGATGTCCCGGACGGCATCGATGGCCGAAATTCCCACCGACCTGGCATTGCCGGTCATTCTCGTGGTGGCGATGCGCCTCGGCTGCCTCAATCATGCTCTGCTGACGACCGAAGCGATCCGCGCGCGCCAACTGGTATTGGCAGGCTGGGTGGCAAACACGCCGGGTGCTCAAATGACCGCCTACGACGACAACCTCGCCACGCTGGAACGCCAGATCGATGCCCCACTTCTTGGTGAGATCAATCAAATTGACACCGGAAATTCGGTTGAGGCCGCGCGGCTTGCCACCGCACATCTGGATGCCGGACGCCTTGGTATTGGCGCCTGATGGCAAGGCCGATCGCTCGCGGGGCGGCACCATTGCTGTGCGCTCCCGGTTAGGGACTCTCCAACCGCACCAAATGAGCGCAGCAAGTGCAGAAACCACCCACTCGTTTTGAGGGTGTCCCACTTGGTTCCACAGGCTTATCAGCATAAAAAGCACTTGATACTTTGCGCTGGCATGGTCCCTGCAATGACATGGTTGATTCCAAAAAAAGGGAAAGTCCATGTCCATTTTCAATACCGATCCGTTTGATGCCACTCGCAGCATCAAGGGTTGCGCCTGCGGCCGCCACGCTTCCGCCACCGAACATGATGCCGAGATGCTCGACATCGAGACCCTGCATGCGCGCACCATCCAGGCGGCCGCCCTCAATGCGCTGATCCCGGACGAATCGGCGCGCCGCAACTTCCTGCGTGCGGTCGGTGTGAATACCGCGCTGGGTGCTCTCGGCTCAGTATTGCCATTGGGAGCACTGACCGCGATGGCGCAGGAGAAAGCGCCGCTGGAAAAGAAGGACCTGAAGATCGGCTTCATCCCCATCACCTGCGCGACGCCGCTAATCATGGCGCACCCGCTGGGTTTCTATGAAAAGCAGGGGCTCAACGTCAGCGTGGTGAAAACCGCCGGGTGGGCACTGATC
>CAYSKY010000181.1:0-6417 GCA_964431425.1 uncultured Burkholderiales bacterium | reverse complement strand
ATGCAGATGGCCATCATCGGCGGGCCGGCGCTGGGCGGGCTGCTCTACGTGGCCGGCGCGCAGGTGGTGTACCTGGTCTGTGCGGCGCTGTTCGGCATTGCCGCGGCGTTGTTCATCAGCGTGCGGCATGTTCACGAGCCGCAACCCAAGCAGCCCGTCACCTGGGCCACCGTGTTCGCCGGGTTTCATTTCATCTGGCAGCGCCCGCAGATCCTCGGCGCCATTTCGCTGGATCTGTTTGCCGTGCTGCTGGGCGGCGCGGTGGCGCTGCTGCCAATGTTTGCGAAGGATGTGTTGCATGTCGGCCCGTGGGGGCTGGGTGTGCTGCGCAGCGCGCCGGCGGTGGGTGCATTGATCATGTCCATCGTGCTCACCAAGCGGCCGATCCAGCAACGCGCCGGCCGCACCATGTTTGCCGCGGTGGCGGTGTTCGGGCTGTCGATGATTGTGTTCGGCCTCTCCACCGTATTCTTCATCTCACTGCTGGCGCTGGCCGTGAGCGGCGCGGCCGACATGGTGAGCGTGGTGATCCGCCAGTCGCTGGTGCAGCTGGATACGCCCAACGAAATGCGCGGCCGCGTCAGCGCAGTCAATTCGATATTCATCGGCGCCTCCAACCAGCTGGGCGAGTTCGAATCCGGCGCCACCGCTGCGTTGATGGGCCCGGTGGGTTCAGTGGTGGCCGGCGGCGTGGGCACGCTGCTGGTGGTGGCGCTGTGGATGCGCTGGTTTCCGGCGCTCGCGAGGCGGGACCGGTTGCGGGGCGACTAACCGGCTGCGCCAACATAGCCGCGGCACTTTTTCTCGGCGCAATCAACACATTCAAATGCGCACCATTTCATTGGGAGCCAGGTTAGCGTCAGGTCTGCCAACGCCCTCGGCGAAAATCCGCCCGTATCCTCAACCCCCTGCTGCTCGCGAACCAGCTGTGCTTCGCCCTCTATTACACGTCGCTGGCCATGAAGCCGCGGCTGGCCGAAATCGGCCTCACCTACTCGCATTACTTCGTCATGCTGGCATTGTTGGAAGAGGACAACCTGATCGTGTCGGGTGTCGGCGAACGCCTGTTCCTCGATTTCGGCACGTCACACACCGAGCGTTACAGGCCAGAAGGCGCGACATACTGGGTGGCTCGGCGCAAGCCGGGCGAGCGCACCGGCCCCGACGCCGCGCGGCAACAGCGGCCAAAGCCAGATGCCTGATGGGTCGCGCGGCTTGTCCAGTTTTGCGGATGCTGGCGGGACAATGCCGATTTGGCGTTCGCTAGCGCTGCTACAAGGCGTTGTTCATCCGCGTCTTAACGATGATGGCGTCTCGCGCACCGATGTTGCCCGACAGGCCCACGTTATAGACATAGTTGGCGCCGTTGACTGGCTGGCCGCTGCGAGCCTTTACCGCGGAAAGGTCGGTCGCGGTGACCGAACGCGTGTTGTTGACGTCTCCTGCCAGGAACCCGACCGATGCCGTTGCCGCCAGCGTGCCGTTGATCGCCGAAAGCGAAACGTTCAGACGCGTCTTGTCCGGCAAGGTTGCGAATTGCAGCGTGACTTCGTTGGCATTCATGGTGAACGCACTTGGCGTAACGGTCGCACCGCTCCCGTCCACCACGGCATAGGATGCGCTGGAGATGTCGGTGTTGAACTGGAACACGATCTGGTGCCCGCCACCAAGTACGCGCGGCTCGACCGTCACGGCGCCGGTGATGGGCGGGTTGACATCGATCGGCAAGTCGTAAACGCCGGCCGCGCCGTGCGTCTTGCGCGATTGCACGCCGATCAGCGCCGCGGCCACCATGGAACTGGGCGTGACATCAACGCCGGCCGATGCCGGTCCCGGACCGGCAACATTAGTGGCAACCACGGTGCAGGAATAGGTCGTGCCGTTGGTCAATCCGGTCAGCGTGATCGGCGACGACGGCGCGGATTTTGTGATGCCCCCGCACGTCGCGGTGAAGCTGGTTACAGGTTGCGCGCCCGGTGCGGGCGGGAGCGTGAATAGCAAGGTGGCCTGGCCGTTGCCGGGAATGGCCGCCACGATGACTGGCGCGGCCGGTGGCGCAGAGGTGAACGAAGCCGTCACTGTCACATCGGCATTGGTGGTAACGGTGCACGTTCCGGTGCCTGAACAGCCGCCGCCGGACCAGCCGTTGAATTGCATGCCTGGCCACGGTGTTGCCAGGAGCGTAACGGATGTGCCGTAAACAAATGTGGAAGCGCAAATACCCGGGCAATTGATCGCCGCCGGCGATGAAGTGACGTTACCGGCCCCAATTACAATGGTGTTCAGCCCGACTTGGGCGAGCGTCTGGATTGAAAACTGCGCCGTGTAACTACCGACCGTCAGAAGCGAGACGCGATAGTCGTAATAGGCCGCACTCGACATCAGCCTCACTTGAATGGTTTCGCCCGGCTGGATGCCGCTGGGCGCGCTGGTGAAGGGGCGCCCGCCCACACTGAACTCACCGCCATTGATGGTGACCACCACTGGCGCGTTGATACCGGTGACGGTGACGATGGGCGAATAGATCCACTGACTCAAGGGGGTATTGGGCACGAAGCCGAACACGATCGGGTCAGGGTAGAAGTCGGCGAATTCCGTGTACGCGGTGAACAATCCCGCCACGCCGCCTACTGTGAGTGTCGCGGCGGTACTGGTGCCGAACTGCGTGGACGTCGCCAACCTCACCCGTACCGATTGGCCTGGACTGATGGTGCTTGCCGCACTGGTGAAAGCGCCGTTATCGATGCTGTATTCGCCGCCGACAATGGAAATGGTTGCCGGCGTGGTGTAGCCCAGAATAGTCACCGGGCTGGATACCACCGTCGTCGAGCGCGCTGCACCGTTCACCGATGCAAAGTAGAACGGTGTGGGCGTGGTATCGGTGACGGTCGACACCGCGATGTTTGAATTGAACCGCACATAACCAAACAGCGGGTTGGGGTTGCCGGCACAATAGTGCACGAAATCGATGGCGAGTTTGTCGATGCCATTGGCCGAATAGGCAATCTCCAGCACGTTGAACTGACCGGTGATCGTGCTGCAGCTCGAGTAATTGTTGTGGGTCACCGTGAGGCCCGCCGCGCCAGTTGCGGCCGAAGCGTTGCGGGCAACCATGTTGTAGGCACCCGGCACCAACAAGCTACCGTCCGCCGCGGAAAAACCGAACTGCCAGGAGTCGCCGGTATAGGGAAACGGCGACGGCGCTGCCGCGAAAAGCGTTGCCGTATTACCGGCGCGCGATACGCTGAACGAGCTTCCCGCTGCCGCAGAAAACACAAACGTTCCGCCGTTGCCCAGCGTTTCGGCACCCTGGCTGATCAGATACACCAACGGTGCGCCGTTGGGTTGCGGATTCGCTCCGGGCTGCGTGCCAACCTTGAACTCAGCCGACACCTCGCCGACGGAAACCTGTGCGGTCACGACTGCGTTGAATTGTACCGACGCGGTGGCGCGCACCTTGAGCCGCTGCCCGGCGCTGATCGTGCCGTTCGTTGCGGTATAGGCACCGCCATCAATACTGTATTCGCCGCCGGTGACGGAAACGGGCACCGGCACGTTGATGCCCTTGACGATGATCTCGTTTGCCTCAATGACCGCACCGGGCGCGGCACCCACGGCTTGCGTGAACTGGAACGGCAGCGGCTTCCGCAGGGTGTAGTCGATGGGCACGTTTGAATTCACGCGGACATAGCCGTGGACAGTTGTGCCGACCGATTGGCCACTCATGCATCGGATCTGGAAATCCATCGCCAGCTTCAGCAGGGTGCTGCTCACCGCATACTCGACCTCATGCACCGTGAAGTCGGTGGACTGGATCACATACGAACAGAAAAGTCCGTCGAGCGCGGGTGTCGCGTAGGAACTCATTGAGAAAAACGGGCCGGCCGTCGAATTCGCGTTGCCTGCGCCGATGTAAGTCGTGGCATAGAGCAGTGCATTGTTGGGGCCGCTCATGAGCGCCTGCCAGTTCACCGACGGCCCCGCCGCAGCGATGCCGCCCGGCTGCCCCGTGTATGCCGGCGCAAGAAACGAAACATCCGTGAAGGTGGCCGGGCTGAACACCACCGGCGCCTTGACGCCATCAGCCGGTGTCACGCCGACGAGCACAACCAGCGGTGATCCATTTGGCTGTTGTGCGGCGTCCGGCGCCGTCCCGACTGAAAACGGCACTGTACGCGCGCCAACGGTCAAGTTTGCCGTGGTCACCGCGTTGGATTGGGCGGGTGCCATCACGCGTACCCGCACAGTTTGACCGGCCATGACCATGCCTGGTGCTGCGGTGAAGGGCCCGCCATCGATGTTGTATTCCCCACCGGTCACCGAAATCGGCACTGCTACGGTGATGCCGTCCAGCGTGGCGGCAGCCGACGCGACTGCTGTGCCCGGTACCGCACCCACCACGTTCGGGAATAGGAACGGCGCCGGCAGCGTGATGGTGTAATCAATCGGCACCGTCGAGTTGATGCGGATGAAACCGATGACATCGGCGGCGCTATAGCTGTAGGTTGAGTTGCAGCGCTGCACAAAGTCGACGGCCAGCTTGAGCGGCACGCTCAAAGTGGGGTATTCGACTTCACGCACCACCATGGTGGCGCGGGTTGCGCCGGAGCCGATGCAATCCGGCCCGCCCGAGGACTGGAAGGTGGCGGCAACAGCGGAAGTATTCACCACGGCATCCGTGTAGGTGGCGGCGGCGAGCGCCGTGTTGTTCGGCCCCGAGAGCGTTGCGGACCAGCCCGTGTTGCTTGTCGGTGAATCCGACACGCTAACGGTAATGGGGCCGTAACCGCTGTAGCTGCCGACGGTGTACTGAAACGTTGCGCCAGCTGCCGGCGTAAGGTAACGCGTGGTCTTGGGGGTTCCCGGCGGATTCGGATAACCGAACAGCGCCACCATCGACCCGTTGCCGGGCTGGGGATTGAGGCCGAATGCCGTACCCACGGCGAATGGCACCACGGTGTCGCCCAGGGTGAGGTTGGCGGTAACCAACGTATTCGCCGCCGCGGCACTGGTCAGCCGCACGCGCACGGTCTGCCCGTTGACAATCGTTCCCGGCGCAGTGGTGAACGCCCCCCCGTCGATACTGTATTCACCGCCGCTCACGCTCACCGCAATCGGTACATTGATACCGGCGATGGTGGCGGTCGCCGAGGTGATGCTGGTCCCCGGTGCCACGCCGGTCACCAACGGAAACTTGAAGGGCACTGGCGTACGCATCGTGTAGTCGATGGGCACGTTTGAGTTCACGCGGATATAGCCGTAAACGGACGAATAACCGACGTAAGAGTAGGCTGGGCAGGTCTGCACGAAATCGATGGCCAGCTTGCTCGGCGCCCCGGACGGCAGATACTCCACTTCCAATACGGTGAATCGCGTCACGGTGCCGTTCGAGCTACTGCAGCTGATGTCGCTGTAGTAACTCATGGCGCCACTGGTCGAAGACCAGCCTTGGGTAACGTTCGCGTAGGTGCCAACAGTCAGCGGCCCGTTTGCTACCCCGTAGAAGTATGCATTGATGGAATAACTGGCGGGGCTGCTGACTTGCCCCGTCACACCGGCGGGCGGATACGTGGCGCCGGACATGTTCACCGACGCCATCGTTGCCGGACTGAGAACCCTGGTCGTCGCCGTACCCGAGAGGCTGGCCGGCTGGCCCACGATCACCACCAGTGGCGCGTTGTTCGGCTGCGGCGTGAAGCCCGCCGCGGTGCCGACCTTGAATGGAAAGCTCGCGCCGCCGATATCCAGCGTCGCGGTGGCCAGGGTATTCGGTGTCGCGGCGCTGGTAAGGCGCACACGCACGCTCTGACCGTTCGTCACCGTGCCGGGAGTGGAGGTGAACGCCCCTGCGTCGATGCTGTACTCGCCGCCGGTAATTGAGATCGGCACCGGCACATCGATACCGAGAATCGACGCCGGCGAAGAAAGCACCACCGTACTCAAGGCCGCGTCAATCACCGGCGGAAGGTTCAGCGGTAGCACGTGTCGGCGCGCGGTATCGACCGGTACGCTGCTGTTGTATCGCAGCTGCCCGAATAGGCCAGGCTGCATGAATTCGCAATGCTGCTCAAAATTGACGGCAAGTGACGCGACATTGTCGTTGGCATCAAAGGTCAGCTCGATAACCTGGAACTTGCCCGAAGACTGGTTGCATCCACGGCCGTCGCCGCCGAAATCCAGCCCGGCCACGCCGGCAACCTGGAACGGCCACCGCGTTGCGTTGGAATAAGAACCCACGACCGGGCGCTGATTATCAGGGCCGACAAAATTGAGGTCCCACCAGTCGCCCTTCGGCGAATAGGAAATCGGCGCAAACAGCCTGACCCAAATGCCGTTCGAATAACTGCCGTTCATCGCCGAATAAATCTTGGCCGAAACCGAATAGAAATCGGCAGGGGTAATCAGGATGCTCCGGCC
>CAYSKY010000180.1:0-6427 GCA_964431425.1 uncultured Burkholderiales bacterium | reverse complement strand
GCCTTGCCGGGTGGCAACTCAGTGAGGTTGTAGCCGAGCTTTTTTGCGCCGATGTGGTCGCTGATCTGGCCGCGCTTTGAGGTGTAGTAGCCGTTGTCCTCAATGTCATCAAACTTGACTTCATCGAGGTTCATGATGGGTTTGGGCATGTGCATCTCCGGGTAACGGGAATGGGATATGCGTTGGTCTGCGCGGGCTGCCGACCAGGTGGCGGGGTAAGGCAGGGCTCGCGTTGGGCGATGCTATCATCCGCGCTGCCTTTGGGCTCGTCCAGGCGCACGCCAATCCATCCGCCATGCCATTTGATTTCCTCCCGCACTTTCCGCCCGCCTTCAACACCCTATCCGTGTTCGGCCTGTTGCTGGCATTCGGCGCCATCGGGGGTTATATCGCCCATCGCTTTGACTGGCTGCCCAGCATCACCGGCTTCATGCTGGTGGGCTTTGCACTGGGGCCGAGTGGTCTCGGGCTGATCACCACCGAAACACTGGCCGAAGCGCGGGTGCTGATTGACATCGCGCTCGGCCTGATCCTGTACCGGTTGGGACTTTCGCTGGACGTGCGCGCGGTGCTTGGCTCGCGTTTCCTGATGACGGCCGCCGGGCTGGAAAGCGGCCTCACGCTGATCGGCGTGTGGGGTGTGCTGGCGCTGCTGGGGGTGCCCTCGCTCACGGCCGCGCTGATCGGCGCCATCACCATTTCTTCGTCGCCGGCCGTGCTGATCCATGTGTCGCATGAACTCAAGGCCGCCGGCCCGGTGACGGACACGGCGCGCGCGCTGGTGGCTCTGAACAATGTCATCGCTTTCATTGTGTTCATCGCCATCCTGCCGGCGCTGTTCGCCGAAGTGAACGCGCCGTGGCAAAACACCGTGTTCAGTCCGCTGTACCGCTTGCTGGGCTCGCTGCTGCTGGCTGCGGCGATTGGTTATGCGCTGCACCGGCTGGCGCGGCTGACCAAGCAGGCCTCGCAGTACCGTCTGGCGCTGGTGATCGGTGGCGTCACGCTGGCACTGGGCCTGGCCAAGATGCTGAATCTGTCGATGCTGCTTGCACCACTGGCGCTGGGCATCATCGTGCGCAATCTGGAGCACAAGTCCCTCATTGCGGATGTCGAGTTTGGCGAAGCCTTCGAACTGTTCTTTATTGTCCTGTTCGTGTTCGCCGGCGCCAACCTGCACGTACACGCGCTGGTCGAATACGGTCCGCTGGCCGTCGCGCTGGTCGCCGTGCGCGGGCTGATCAAATGGGGCGGTGTGTTTGCGGTGGGTACCGCCTTCCGGATCCCGCCCGCGCAGGCCCGCTCGACCGGTCTATTGCTGATCCCCATGGCCGGTCTCGCCATCGGCCTCGTCAACACCACACAGAACCTGTTCCCGGATGCCGCCGCCATGGTGTCTGCCATTGTGCTCGCGTCGGTGGCCATCTTCGAGACCATCGGCCCGCCGGTGGCTGCGCAGGCCTTCAAGATGGCAGGCGAGGTGGGTAAAGCCGGGGAAGAGCACGCCTAGCCGCGCCGGCGCGCGAAAATGCCGGCGGTGGGAATCGTCAGCGCCAGTTCGCCACCCGCCTTAGCCGCGGCATTGAGTTCCTGCTCCAGCGCCGCAAGCAGTTGCCGGGTGCCATCGTCACCGCCCACCGCAATCCATGCCGGAAGAAACCCGAGCCGTATGAAATAGTGGTTCAGCAACGCTGTGCCGTCTGTAAAGCGCAGGCGGAACGAATTCTTGACAGTATCGGCCACATCAAATCCTGCCGCATCCAATGCGGCATGCAGGGATGCCAACGTGGCGCGGTGTTGGATGTGGGTTTCCAGCGCCTCTAATCTATCCTCACGGCCGGTCTGGTGCAGCACCCGCCGGTACACATCATAAAACTCCGTCATGTGACCGACCAGGTTGGTGGTGAGCAGAAAAGCGGCTCCTGGCCGCGCAACGCGTGAACACAACTGCCACACGTCGGCAGGGCTGTCGAAATTGTTCACGCCGAGGTTGGACACGATCACATCCACCGATTGATCAGGAAGCGCGAGGGTGGCGGCGTCCTGCACCATCAGCCGCACGTTGGCGAGTTTTCGCTGGTCGACCTTGCGCTGCAGCCGTGCCATCGCGGCCTGCCACGGGTCCACAGCAATTACGTTGGTGCCGGCGCCACCGCGTTCGGCCAGTTCCACCGTCAGGAAGCCCGTTCCGGCACCCAGGTCCAGCACCGTCTGCCCAGGACGCAGTGGTACGCGATCGAGAATCCACAGGCCGAAAGGTGCAGACCAGAGCGGAAGTTCGTCATACAGCTCGCCAAATTCAGGCGCATTGGTATCGATGGGCTCAAGGTTGATCACGCATGCCTCCAGGTGATGTCACCGCACACGCAGCGCATCGTAATGGTTGTTGCCGCCTTCGTCGCTGAACGTTGATACCAACTGCAGGCCGCATTCGCTGAAACACTCTTCGTAACGCTGCCGGCCCAACGAGCAGCAGGCTTGGCCGGTCAGCGTGTCCTGCCAACTGCAGGTCTCCAAGGGTGCGGTGAACAGGAATCGCCCGCCATCGTTGAGAGTGGCGGCAACGTTGGCAAGCAGCGCGGCCTGTTCGGCTTCCGGCAGCAGGAACATCAGCCCGACCGCCACCACAGCATCAAAGCGACGTGCAAAGAAATCGCTTGCCTGTACCGTCGCGCATTGCACGGGGATGTCCGGAAAGCGGGAATGGAAGGCTGCCACCAGTGTGGCGGAGGCGTCAATGGCCCAGACCCGCAGGCCGGCGGACTGCAATTCCCGTGTGACCGGTAGCCCGCCACCGCAGGCCAGTTCCAGCACCTCGGACCCGGGCTTGAGAGCGCCAGCCCAGCGTTGCAGCACGCCCGTACCGATTGCGGACGGGTCGCGGGCCTGCAGAAAGGCGTGGGCGTGGATTTCGTAGGGGGTATCGGGCATCAGCGGTTGAGCAGGACTACGGAAACGGCAGGCGACGCGGGCGGGCGATGTTCGCTTACTTCTTTACAAATGTCGGCGGCGGAAAAGTCGCGATCTTGGCGTCTTCCTTTGCGGCGCGCTCGGCCGTCCACTCCTTTTGCAGGAACGTGTGCACTGCCGCCGCTTCGTCGTCCGTCAGGTATGAAAGCTGCTCGCGGGCAACAATGCCCATGATGCTGCCCTGCGCGTACAAATCGCGCCCATCTCGCGCGAGGCCGGTCTTCAACAGGGTTTTGAACTCCGGCAGCGAATAGCCCTTCACCACCATCAGTGGCGGGGCATTCAGGATTTCTTTGGGTGTCTGGTGATGGCAGTTCACGCAGCCCACCGCATAGGCCAGCCGCTCTCCTGAGGGTGCGGCGACCTTGGCTGCCGGCGCGGTTGGCGGGGCGGTTTCCTTGGTGCAGGCCGCAAGGCAGCCCGTCAGAAATATGGCAACGAGGATGCGAGGGATTGGGGACATGGAGGCTTTCGGCGCAAGAGTGGATGCAAACGGTCACTGCCCTGCGGCATGACTAGCAATTTGACCTTTGACTTCATGCAACTCCATCAGCGTGCTTTGTGCAGAAACCAGCGACGGGCCTGGCTGCACGAATACGACGATGGGCAAATTTGTATTCGAATGATAGGTGGTCGAGGTTCCGTCGCGAAGAGTGATCAGCTCAATGTTTCCTCTGCCGACGCCCATGCGGTCGACCGTACCTCCAATTGCCAGGAGTTGTCCGTCCGGGGAAAACGCAGCCGAATGCACGTGCCGTAGCGGCGTGGGCACTGCCCTTACTTTCTCGAACGAATCGACTGCCCATTCGTCAATCTTTCCAGTGCGTGTGACCGAATACAAGCTTGATCCATTTGCCGAGAACTGCAGGCTGAGTACCCAGTCGCCCATGGCATAGGCTTCTGCAGTGCGCATTCTTTGCGGAATCGGTTTCCCGTTTGCCACCCCAAACCGCCATATCTCCACGGTTCCCGAGGCGGTACCAATCGCGAAGTTTCCGGAGGCAATATCGAATGCGCAGGACATTATCGATCCGCTTGACGAAAACTCACCCGGCAGCAACTCCTTCTTTTCAAGATCAAAGACGCGAAACGTTGAGCCTTGGCTGGCGAGGAAAAGGTCCCTGCTATTGGTGGCGCATAGAGGTCCGCGCGTCTCAGGTAGAGCGAACAGTAACTCGCCCGTCCGGACGCTCCACAGCTTGGATATTTTTTCGAAAACGGAGTTTGAAAAGAAGTACTGGCCGTCCAGAGCAAAGGCGAGCTTGCTGGCCCGGTGTTCATGGGCATTGATAACGCGTCTGGCATACGGCTCCGTCGCGTTCCAAATTTCAATCTGGCCGGACTCACGGCCGACTAGAAGTACCTTAGCGTCATCGTGGAACAACATGCTGACAACAATGTTATTGAACGAGCTGTCTTTGTGCCTGCCATCGCCAATGAAGTTTGGCAGAAAGTCCTTGTGCAGCGTTGTTGCACAACCCGAAATGAGGAGCGGGAACGCCATCAGGCAATGCAAGCAAATGCGAAGCCACTTGCCCGAAAAGCCAGCGAGTGAGGCCGCGAGCGTCGGGTATCTGTGGACTGTCCCAAACAGACAGGTTGAACGACTCGGGGGGCGGGGCTGCATTCCTAATTCGCCTTTTGGCCCAGCAGATACAAGTAGAAGAAACCCGCCGCCGTCAGCAATCCCCACGCCGTCGACCCAAACATGACTACGTGGAAAAGGCTTTTGTTCGACTCAACAGCGACTGTCATATATTTCGAGCGTTGATCCTCGAAAGTGGCGAGGCGGGTGCAGGTCTGTTTCAGTGCCTCCCAGGATGGAGCACTTTCGATGGCCGCTGAAAATCGCGGCGGCGTACCCGGTGGTTGAGGCTGTGCCGGCAGCCCCAGCGCCAGCCAGATGAAAAGTGCCCCGGTCGCGGCACCGAACACGGAAATGCAGGCCATCCACAGGGCGGCAGAGCGAAGTTTTTGCATGGGTGATGCCTTCAGTTAGGGGCAGTGGTGTCGGAAATGGGCGTCTGGTACTCACTACAAGTCCTGACTGGTTCGCTCGTGATGGATGACGTTGAAGTTCTCGTCCTCAGTGGGCGGCTGGAAATACGCTGTGATCGCATCAAACTCAGCGTCTGTCGTCCAGGGCGAACCCACGGGCAGGTGCTGGCTCCGTTGTCGCAACTGGCGCTTGCAAAGGTCATCGGGCGCGTCCATGAAATGCAGTTCATGGTGAACGCCGGCACCTTCGAACAGCGTTCGAAACCATTGCCGCTGGGTTTTGGTGTTGCCCGGAAAATCCAGGACGACCGATATACCACGCGACAGCAGGTCGCAGATCAGGGGCGACAAGGCATCGCGCAATCGGGCGGAGCACTTCACGAAATCGCTGATCTCGCGAATTTCGCCCGGATACAGGGCGCCGAGGCAGTCGTCCTGCACAAGAAGTACGGCACCCGTTGTCCGTGCCAGCTCACGCGCGAACGTGGACTTGCCGGCTGCCATCTTGCCGCACATCAAATACAGTTTGGCGGGATCAGGTTTCATTCTGGCTTGAAGACCTTCCAGTCACGGTGGTGGGAGAAAGGGCATGACGTCATTCATTATTCATTGTGCAGCCGCTTCATTTTGCCGGCAATGACTTCAGCGGTGGGGCTCGACACGGCCGTGTGCCCGGCGAAGCGAGGGATGGCCGTCCGGTTGTGCCGCGACAACCGGAGATCAGCCCCACCATTGGCCAAACCAGCGTGGAACAGTCGCCTGGTACTGCCGGTACGCCGCGCCAAACTTGCGCTCCAGCGCCAGCTCTTCTCGCGCCGCCACGACGCCGGTCCCGATGCACATCACCACGAATCCGACGAGAACAGTGAGACTTCCAAACAGAATCGACCAGCCGAGCCAGAGCCCTGTTTCGGCAAGATACATCGGGTGCCGCGAGAACGCGTACGGGCCGTGCTTGAGGAATGCCTTGGGGCCCCAGTCCAGCGCAACCCGTGCAGGGAGTTCCGGTCCCAGCCTGAGGCCGATTATCAGGACCCACAGAAGGACAACGATGCCGGCTGAAATTGGCAGGAGACCAACGAGGTTCCACAGCGCGGGATGCCGGTCCACCCACCCGTACGAATTTCCAAACAACGAAATGGCCCATGGCAGGACACCGTGGATGAGGGGGATGGCCACCAGGAAGACGAGCGGACCCAGGGCCCGGGCAGCCCATCTCGGGATTGTGATCGTGCAGGCATTCATCAGAGCCTGACTTTGTACGTGATCACCGGATTGTCCTGATGCAATATTGCAAGCCCTGACCCCGATCAGCGGGTGACGCCGTCGAGGCAGATGTGTTCGATGATTCTGTGGGTTCTCATATTCACTTTCAGGTTTCTGGCGGGCAAAACGCTGGCCTTGCTTCGTTACTACGAATCTTGTGGACGAGATTTGCACACAGGGCGTCGAATTACTC
>CAYSKY010000179.1:0-6431 GCA_964431425.1 uncultured Burkholderiales bacterium | reverse complement strand
AGGCGGCGTCCGCCGGTGAAGCAGGTCGCGGCTTCTCGGTGGTTGCGGAAGAAGTGCAGCGCCTCGCGGAACGTTCCGGTGAGGCGACCAAGCAGATCGGCGCGATCGTGAAGACCATTCAGGCGGACACGCAGGATGCCGTGGCGGCCATGGAAAAATCAACGGCGGGTGTGGTGGAAGGGGCGAAGCTGTCCGACGCCGCCGGGCAGGCGCTGTCCGAGATTGACTCGGTGACGAAGAACCTTGCTTCTCTGATTCAAAAGATTTCCACGGATACGCAGGCGCAGGCGGCCTCCGCCAACAAGGTGGCCCGCAACATGCAGGACATTCTCGAAATCAACCGGCAGACAACAGCCGGCACGCAGCAAACCGCCAGTTCCATTAAGGAGCTCGCGGAAGTTGCATCCGACCTCAAGGCCTCTGTATCCGGCTTCAAGTTGTAGCCGTCGGCCTCCATGCTCATCATCTGAACCTGCATTCCGCGACCACCGCCCGACATGGCTGCCACCCCCCAATCCGGTTTTGACATCGGCCCCCTGTCGTGGGTGAAAGCCGAGATCGAGCACTCGCTTAACGAGGCGCGAACGCACCTTGACCTGTTGGGTGCCAATCCGGGTGACGCCAAGGCGGCCCGCTACGTCGCGACGCATTTGCATCAGGTCACCGGCGCGCTATCCATGGTCGGTCTCGGCGCGGCGACGCGGTTCAACGAAGAAATCGAGAAACTCGCCGCCACGCTGGAAAGCGACCCGAATGCCAGGGTGACCGCGCCACAGCGCATTGCAGTCGCCAAGTCGGCAACCAACACGCTGTCGACCTATCTCGACAGCCTCATGGCCGGTGAACCCGATCGCCCCATGATGCTGACGTCAGCCTACGTGCGGGTGAACCAGGCACGTGGTGCCTCAGACGCATCGGAAAGCGACCTGTTTTCCCCGGATCTGGCCGCCGCCCTGCCACAGCCGGAGGACACGGTTGCGCTGCCCAAGCCGGAAATGCTCGTGGAAGCGATCAAGCAGCGCCGCGGCATGTATCAGGCGGGGCTGCTCAAGCTGCTCCGCGACAAAGACATGGTGAGCGGCGCCCGCGACATGCGCAACGCCACACTGGCCATCGAGGCGTTGCAGGTGACCTCGCCGACGCGCAGCTTCTGGTATGCGGCCGGCGGATTTTTCGATGCGGTTGCGGCCAATCCCGCCGATGCCGGTGCGCTGGCCGTCCAGCTGTTTGGCAAGATCGACCAGCAAATCAAGCTGCTCATCGAGGGCGTCCAGAAGGTGCCGGAGAAACTGTTCCGCGACATCCTGCTGGTGATCGGACGTTCCAAAGCGCAGACCGAACGGGTCCGGAAAATCCGCGAGTTGTACCGCCTTGACGAATTGCTTGCCATCCCCGAGGCGCTTGAGCAACCGGCTGATGAGCAGCTCAAGGTCACCCTGCGCTCACTGCGCGAGCAGGTGGTTGCGCAGAAGGACAACTGGCTGAAATTCACCGGCGGCAATCGCGCCGCCATCGAGCCCTATGTCACCCAGGCCGAATCGCTCCACAAGCTGGGCCAGCAACAGCCCAACAGGGATATCGGGCAGCTCATCCAGGCATTGGGTGCTGTGGGCGCGCACCTGCGCAAGACGCAAAGCCAGCCTTCCGAAACGCAGTCGATTGAAGTGGCGACGGCTTACCTGTTCCTCGAGTCCTCACTCGAAAACTACTTCCGGCTGACGCCTGATTTTGCGGCGCAGGCAGGCGGCATTGTCGCCCGTCTGAAAGGCGCCATGACCGGTGCCCGCCTGCCCGCCATTGATGCCGGCAACGCCCTGATGGATGACATGAGCAAACGTGCGCAGGAGCGCATGCTCATGTTCCAGGTCGGTCAGGAGGTGCAGGTCAATCTCACCACCATCGAAGGCGCGCTCGACAGTTTTTTCCGCGATCCAGCCAAGGTGTCGGAACTGAATACCTTGCCCCCCCTGTTTTCCCAGGTGCAGGGCGCACTGGCTATTCTCGAACTGGATGAAGCTGCCGCCCTGAACCAGTTGCTGCGTGAACGTGTTGTGCAGTTCAGTTCCGGCGCAGTCAAAGGCGCCGGCGAAGAGGCGGAGTCGGTGGCGGAGGGCGTTTCGGCGCTCGGCCTTTACATCGCCGCGTTGCAGCAAGGCACCACCGATGCACGCGCGGCATTGTTGCCGGCGTTGGTCAGATTCGGACTTGCCGTCCGACCCGCAGACCCCGAAAAGACGCTGGTCAAATCGCCGGTAACCTCCGGCGACGTTGATGTCGGCAAGCAGAAAGTCCAGGCGCTCTACGAAGACTGGAAGCAGCAGCCCGAGCAGACCGCCACACGCGATCAGCTGCGGGAGGCGGTGAAAGAACTCAAGGTCGACGCCGAACTGGTGGCCGACAACAAGGCCGCGCAGCAAAGTGCCGACGCACTCAAGGCGATTGATGCCACCTTCGATCCCAACAAGACCGGGGTCACCGAAGCACTTTCGGTAATGGCCCCCGACAAGCCGGCGGAGGCACCCACCGCACAGGTGGTCCATCTCATCGATGCACCAGCCGCCGAGGTGGATCAGGAGTTGCTGGAAATTTTCCTCGAAGAAGCCACGGAAGTGGTCGGCACCATCATGGAAAATCTGGCTGCCGTGCGGACCAGTCCGCTCGACAAGGAGGCGCTGACCACCATACGGCGCGGCTACCACACGCTCAAGGGCAGTGGTCGCATGGTCGGGCTTACGGACCTGGGCGAGGTGGCATGGAATTGCGAGCAGGTCCTAAACAAGTGGCTCAAGGATGAGAAGCCCGCGTCCCCCGGGCTCATCGCCTTCATTGATCGTTCTTCCGCGTCGTTCCAGAAGTGGGTGGATGCCCTCAAGTCACAGGGCACCACGTCCATTGACGGTACCGAGATCGCACGCGCGGCCGAATTGCTGAAGAACAACAAGGAACCGGATTTTGCCGACAGCGTAGTGACGGTCGAACCGGTGGTGCCGGATGCAGTTGCGGAGGCGCCCGCCATTGCAGCACCAACGGAAGTGCCCGCCGAGCCGCCGCAAGCTCCCGTCGTGCCGGTGTTTCCGTCGCTCGATCTTGTGACACCTGCACCTGCGGTCGACGCACCGTCCATTGAGTTTGCCGCCGAGTCACCCGAGCCCGCCGCCGCAGAAAACATTTTCGCCGAGCTGCCGGCCTTCGAACCAACACTTCCGGTCGTCGACGCGGCACCGGCTGCCGACATCGAATCGGAAGCCGTCGAAGAAATCCTGCCGGCAACGGATGCCACCACTGCGGACCACGCAGACGCAGTTGTTGCGCCGGTCGAACCGGCTGCCGGATTCGGGCAGCCCGGACAAGAAGACGATTTGCCGGGGACCGACGCCGAACCCGATGTCCGCGTGGGCAACATCCTGGTGCCGCATGCGCTGTTCAATATCTACCTGCGCGAAGCCGACACCCATATCGCGACCATGGACAATGAAATGTCCTCGCTGGAGGCGAAGCCGCTGCAACCCGTTTCGCATGAGTTCATGCGCGCCGCGCACACGCTGACCAGTTCATCGCGCACCACGGCCTTCGATACCATCGCCGACGTTGCACACGCCCTTGAAAAATGGCTGCAGGATGCCATCGAGTTTCCGCCGGAGTTCAACGCACATCGTCTTCGGGTGACACGCAGTGCGGTGGACGCCCTGTCCACGATGGTGCTGGGATTGCATACCCACGAGCCGCCCGACGCGCGTCCGGAAGTGGTGGAAGCACTGGGCGAATTGCGCAGCGGTTTGCGTGAATCCAAGCGTACCGGCGAAGGCACGCATCTGAAGATGCCGCTGCTGCAGGGCGATGCGGCAGAGTCCGCGCCGGCCGAATCAGCGCCGGACGCATCGCCTCCCGCCTTTGACCCGGGATTGGCATTTGAAACGGTGGCCGAAACGCCGCCGCCCTTGCCGGCGGTCGACGCGAGCGTACCGGATGCCGGTGCACCCGCCGTGGATTTTGGTTTCTCCGAGACGCTTTCAGCACCGGAAGAGCCGCCGGCCGCTGCCGTTGCCGAACCGGCGCCCGCGTTTGATGCCGCTCTTGTGTTCGGCGCGGTTTCTGCGGCAGGTGTTGCTGCGGCGGCCGGGGCCTTTGCTGCCAGCGCCGAGTCGGCTGAGCCCGAAGCCACCCCCGAACCGGTGGCAACCACACCGCCTGCGCCTTTTGTGGCCGAGCCGCCATTGACTGCGCCGCCGGCGTTTGAAGCACCGCCGGTTGTTGTTCCGCAGGAAGAAATACCGCCCCCCGTCGTCCCGTTGCCAGCAGAGCCCCCGGTTGTCGAAGCGGTCGTGCCGGCTGCAGCGCCGGCCACCGCTGAGGAAGCACCGGCCGCAGGGGCCACCGACGCCAGGCCGGCCGCGTTCGAAACCGGCAAGGACCGCCGCTCCATGGTCGACGACGTCGACCAGGACCTGCTGCCGATCTTTCTCGAAGAAGCCAAGGAAATCATGCCCTCGGTCGGCGACGCATTGCGTCGCTGGCGGGCCACGCCGGCCAACCATGCACCGGTGACCGAACTGGCGCGGCACCTGCACACCCTCAAGGGTTCGGCCCGGATGGCCGGCCTGATGCGTCTGGGCGAACTCGCCCACGTCATCGAAGAGCGCATCATCGGCATGGACAAGGTGCCGGAGCCCGCTGCCAACAAGTTTGAAGAAGTTGACGACGGCCTGGATCGCTTCAATGCCGCCATCAACCGGCTGGTGGCGGGTGATTTCTCGATGCAGCCCATCGAGATTCCGATCATCGCCGATGTGTCGCAGGACCTGCCCACGCCGCTGGCCGTCATGGCGGCGGCCCGCGCCGAGATCATCGCCGAGGGCGAGAAACTCGAAGGCCGCGAGCGCCAGTCGCTGCTGCGCGTCAACGCCGACATCATCGACCGTTTCGTGAACGAGGCCGGCGAGCTGTCGATCGCGCGTTCACGCATCGACCAGGAAATGATGGTCTTCAAGCAGTCGTTGCTGGAGTTGACCGAAAACGTCAACCGCATGCGCACGCAATTGCGCGAGATCGAAATCCAGGCCGAATCGCAGATCCAGTCGCGCCTCAAGGATGCCGAGGTACATGGCGAATCCTTCGACCCGCTGGAGTTTGACCGCTTCTCGCGCACCCAGGAACTGACGCGATTCCTCGCCGAAAGTCTCAATGACGTGGTGACGCTGCAACTGTCGTTGCAGAAGAACATCGACGAAACCGAAGCCGCGCTGCTGCAGCAATCCCGACTCAACCGCGATCTCCAGCAAGGCTTGATGGGTGTGCGCCTGGTGCCCTTGGGCAACCTGCAGGATCGCTTCTACCGCCTGATGCGGCAGACCGCCAAGGAACTGGACAAGAAAGCCAACCTTGAATTCCGCGGCACGCGGGTGGAAATCGACCGCTCAGTGCTGGAAAAAATTACCGCCCCCTTCGAGCATCTTTTGCGTAACGCCGTGGCGCACGGACTGGAAATGCCGACCGAGCGCCTCGCACGCGGCAAACCGGAAATTGGTGAAATTTCCATCGACGCACAACAGGTCGGCAACGAAGTCGTGCTGACGCTGGCGGACGACGGTGCCGGCCTCAACTTTGCCCGCATCCGCGAAAAGGCCATTGAAAAAGGCATGCTGGATGCGGCCGCCGAGGTCAACGAGGCACAGCTGACCCAGTTCATTTTCATGCCAGGATTCTCCACCGCTGAAACCGTCTCCCAGATCGCCGGCCGCGGCGTGGGCATGGATGTGGTGCGCAACGAAATCGTTTCTTTGGGCGGCCGCATCGACATCGCCTCCACGACGGGCAGGGGCACCACCTTCACTATTGCGCTACCGCTGACGCTGGCCGTGACACAGGCGGTGATGGTGATGGTGGGCGAAACCATGTACGCCATTCCCTCTGTGATGATCGAGCAGGTGCAGGAATACAAGGGCAAGCGCTACGAGCCGTTCCTCGAGATGACCGAAATCGAATGGAAGGGGAACAAGTATCCCCTGCGCTCGATGGAAGCCCTGCTGGGCGGCAAGCCGGCCGTGTCTGCGCAGCGCAAGGCCGCCGTGATTCTTGCCAAGAGCGGCCAGCAGCGCGCCGCTGTCCAGGTCGATTCCATCATCGGCAACCGCGAAGTCGTGGTGAAAACCATCGGCCCGCAGCTCGCGCGCCTGGCCGGTGTCGCCGGCGCCACCATGACCGGCTCGGGCCAGATCGTGTTGATCATGAACCCGGTGCAACTGGTGTTCCGCGAAACCGCGACCGTGAGCGTGGAAAAGTCGTCCGAGGGCGTCGCGCCGGAGATGCAATCAGCCGCCAGTGCCTCCGAGGCCACGGTGGAGGTGCTGCCCGAGGCGCCGGTGGGCCAGTCGATTGCCGAGGCCATCGCCGCCGCCGCACCCGAAGCCGCCGCCGCACCGGTGGTGCTGAAA
>CAYSKY010000178.1:0-6434 GCA_964431425.1 uncultured Burkholderiales bacterium | reverse complement strand
GCGGACGGCATTTTGCAGCGGGTGGGCCTGGGTGCGCGGGTGAAGCACTATCCCAAGCAACTTTCCGGCGGTGAACAGCAACGCGTGGCCATTGCGCGTGCATTTGTCACCGAGCCGCGTCTGCTTTTTGCCGACGAACCCACCGGTAATCTGGACGCGGGAACCGGCCGCCACATGGCGGACCTGCTGTTCGACCTTAATCGCGAGCATGGTACGACGCTTATCCTGGTCACCCACGATGCCGGACTGGCCGCACGCTGCGGACGACGCCTGACCATCGACGCGGGCAGAGTGTCGGCAGGGGAGCCGCAAATGGCGGCGGCATGATGGCAAAGTTCCTGCTGGCCATGCGCATGCTCAGGCGCAACGCCAAGTCCGGTGAAGCACAGGTGCTGCTGGTGGCCCTGCTGATCGCGGTGACCAGCGTCACCACGGTTGCATTCTTCGCCGACCGCGTGGAGACCGCACTGACGCAACAGGCCAATGAACTGATCGCCGCCGATGCCGTCGTCATCAGCGACAAGCCGCTGCGCCCTCAGTTTGCTGAAGAGGCATCTCGCCGCAAGTTGCAGACCGCCGAGGCAACCAGTTTTCCCAGCATGGTCTCCGGAGATGCCCAGGCGGGGCAGGGTGTGAACCTGGCGGAGATCAAGGCGGTCACCGGCGGCTTCCCGCTGCGTGGCCGGGTGAGGATTGCGCAAACGCCGGGCGGACCGGCTACGGACGCCGCCGATATTCCGGCGCCCGGCACGGTATGGGTGCCTGAAGTACTGCTGACGCGCGTCAACGCCCGGGTGGGCGACGAACTTAGCGTGGGAGAGATCCGCCTGCGAATTGCAGCGGTCATCGTCAAGGAGCCCGACAGCGTGCTCGATTACTTCGGCATCGCGCCACGGGTAATGATGAACATGCGCGACCTGCCGGCCACCAGGCTGGTGCAAGTGGGGAGCCGTGTCACTTACCGCCTGCTGGTTGCGGGCGATCCGGCGGATGTCGAGGCATTCCGTTCTGCAGTCGCGGGAACGCTGGTTCGCGGCGAGCGGCTTGAAGGAGTGCGCGATGCCCGTTCCGAGGTCCGCGTGGCTTTGGAGCGTGCGCAGCGATTCCTCGGCCTGGCGGCACTGCTGTCGGTGGTGCTGGCGTCGGTGGCGGTGGCGCTGGCGGCGCGGCGGTTCTCGCAACGGCAGCTGGACAGCGCCGCCATGATGCGCTGTCTCGGCGCCAGCCAGGCCGATATTTTCGTCCTCAATCTCTGGCAGTTTCTGGTGCTGGGCCTGGTGGCCTGTGTACTGGGTGTCGGCGGCGGATTTGCTGCACAAACGGTGCTCGCGGCCACGCTGAGCAGTTTCTTCACGGTAGCGCTGCCGCTGCCGACAGCCATGCCGGCGGTGCAGGGCGCAGCCATCGGCATGGTGCTGTTGCTCGGGTTCACGCTGCCGCCACTGCTGTCGCTGCGCAAGGTGGCCACGCTTCGGGTGTTGCGGCGCGACCTTGATCCTTTCGATACCGGCGCGACCCTGGCCTATGCGCTGGGCTTCGTCACGCTGGCTGCGCTGATCGTCTGGCGCGCGGGCGACCCGAAGCTTGGCCTGATCGCCATTGGCGGCTTTGCAGCAGCGCTGGGCGCGGCCGCCGGCGCCGGCTGGGTGCTGATCCAGTTTGCCGGTCGTTTGCGCGGCGCCGCCTCGGGCTCCTGGCGGTATGGCATTGCCAACATGAAGCGCCGCTCGGGTGGCAGCCTGGTGCAGATCATGGCCCTTGGACTGGGCATCATGGCCATGCTGATGCTGACGCTGGTGCGCACCGACATGATCAGCCGCTGGCAGTCCACACTGCGCGAAGACATGCCCAACCGCTTTGTGATCAATATCCAGGCCGACCAGCTCAAGGATGTGCGGGCTTATTTCTCCAGTCGCGGCATGGCAACACCGGACCTGTACCCGATGGTGCGCGGACGGCTGGTGGCCATCAACGACGAAGCGCTGGCCAAGCGGGTGCCCGCCTCGGCGGACGAACGCGCCAAGCGCCTGAGCGAGCGGGAGTTCAACCTCTCGTGGGCGACCACGCTGCAAGCGGACAACAAGGTACTCGCGGGAAAGTTCTGGGATGCGACGACCACCGACAAGCAGTTTTCGGTTGAGGAGGGCATTGCACGCTCCCTCGGAGTGAAAATTGGCGACACGCTCACGTATGACATCGCCGGCTCCCGGTTCACCGCACCGGTGACCAGCCTTCGCAAGGTTGAGTGGGATTCTTTCCGGGCGAATTTCTTTGTGATTGCCAGTCCGGGCGTCCTCGAGAGCTATCCGGCCAGCTACATCACCAGCTTTCACCTGCCGTCGGGCAACGAAGCCGTGGTCAATGGCCTGGTGCGGCAGTTCCCGAACCTGTCGGTGATTGATCTCACGGCCATCATGAGTCAGGTCCGGGTGATCACCAACCAGGTTGCGGACGCGGTCTCATTCGTGTTCCTGTTCACGCTGGCGGCGGGGTTGGTGGTGTTGTATGCAGCCATCGCGACCACCCAGGATGAGCGGGTGTTCGATGCGGCCATCATGCGCACGCTGGGCGCCAGCCGCCGGCAGATGATGGTGCTGCAGCTTGCGGAGTTCCTCGGTATCGGATTGCTGTCCGGGTTGATTGCCAGCGGCGGTGCGCTGGCTCTTGCGATGGTGCTCTCGGAGCGGGTGCTGAATGTTCCCTATGCGATGAACTGGTCGATTCCGCTCATCGGCATTTTGGGCGGCGGCGTCGGCATTGCCCTCGCTGGCCTCCTCGGAACCCGCAAGGCTGTGGATGCGCCGCCGCTGGCCACACTGCGCGGACTGGCCTGATACCAATAACTCCAGCACTGGCGCGGCTTCCCAGCCATTTTTGCCCTGAGAGGCGCTCCAATGCTTGAGTTTGTCAATTTGGTGCCGGCTAGCCGGGTTTCAATGCCTGCAACCCGGGCGCGGCGTTCCGCGTCCGCACCGAACCTATAATCAGCGGCATGCATCTCCCGAGCCGTCCCACCGCCGATCGCGCGTGGTGGACTTCGCCCTACCTGCTGCTGACGCTGACCAGTTTTTTCTGGTCTCTCAACTGGGTCATCGGTCGCGCTGTCGTCGGCACGGTTCCGCCGGTGGCACTGGCTTTCTACCGATGGGTGCTGGCGATGCTCATTCTGCTGCCGTTTGCCTGGCCCCAGTTGAAGCGGGCGTGGCCCGCCATCCGCGCCCACCGGGGCATTCTCGTTCTGCTGGCGCTGACCGGCACCGGTTATCACAACCTGGTGTCCTACCTCGGTTTGAACTACACCACGGCGACCAACGGCGTCATGCTCAACTCGTCCATTCCCGTGCTGATCATCGTGCTTGGCGTACTGTTCTTTGGCGAGCGGGTCGGTTTGCTGCAGGCGGCGGGCGTGGCGGTGTCGCTGGTTGGTGTTGCGACCATTGTTGCCAGGGGCCATCCGGAAACGCTGTTGTCGATGGGCTTCAACGTCGGTGACCTGATCGTGCTCGGTTCCATGCTGCTCTGGGCGCTTTACACCCTCATGCTGAAATGGCGGCCCGGCGGGATACCGCCGCTGGCACTGCTGGCCGTGTGCGGACTGATCGGCATTGTCGCCATGACGCCGGCCTTCGCCTGGGAATTCGCATCCGGCGCGCGGGTGCAGTGGTCATGGCCGGTGGTCGGGGCGATTGCCTACGTCGGCGTGTTTCCCTCGGTCGTGGGCTATATCTTTTGGAATCGCGGCGTACAGGAGGTGGGGCCGAATGTGGCGGGCCTGTTCGTGCACCTGATGCCGATGTTCGGCAGCCTGCTGTCCTGGCAGTTTCTGGGCGAGCGACTGCACTGGTTCCACCTGGCCGGCATCCTGCTGATTCTGGGTGGCATTGCGATCACCACACTCACGGCGCCAGCCCCGGTGCTGGCGGCAGGCGAGGAATGACATGCACCTGATCCTGTGGCGGCACGCCGAGGCTGAGGACTATGCGCCCACAGACTTGTTGCGGCCGCTGACCCTGCGCGGCAGGAAGCAGGCTGCCAAGGTGGCCGGCTGGTTGCACGCGCAGCTGGGATCGGAACTGCTGCAGTGGCACGTCATCGCGAGCCCCGCTTTGCGGGCGCAGCAAACTGCGACGGCATTGCAACTGCCGTTTGAGACGATCGACGCGATTGCGCCCGATGTTGCCCCTGCCGCCGTATTGACGTCGGCCGGCTGGCCCGATTCGATTCACAACATGATTGTGGTTGGCCACCAGCCTACGCTGGGTATGGTTGCCGCGCGGCTGATCAACGGAACAGACGGCTACGTGTCCGTGCGGAAGGGCGCGATGTGGTGGTTCGAGTCGCGTGACCGGGCCGGCGGCACACAAACCGTGCTGCGGGCCATGGTGACGCCGGACACCATCCGCTGAGCCGGTCCACCCTCAGGCGGCGAGCACTTCCAGCTTCAGGCCGGCGCCTTTCCATTCATCGACTTCCTGGTGGAGCTCGTATTCGGTCAGACCATGCGAAGCCAGCCAGTCCGCGCGCGCGGTAAACCGGTACTCGTTGTTGATGCGAGCCAGCGAAAACAGCCTGGCGTCGATGTGGCGCCGGCTGCGCGACAGCAGTACCGCAAGCCGGAGGCAAAGCGCCTTGTCGGCGAACGACGTCTCTTTGGGCAGGTTTGCCGCCACTTTGGCAAGGCGGCCCCGCTGTGCCAGTACCAGTGAGGCGAGGGCGGCCTGCTCGCGTTTGGAAAATCCCGGCATGTCGGCGTTGGCGATCACGTACGCTGAATGCTTGTGGAAATTGGCCTGTGCGATATCGATGCCGATCTCGTGCAGGCGCGCCGCCCAGGCCAGTTTCTGGCGTTTTTGGAAAGACGTTTCTGCGTCGGTCGCGTCGTCAAGTTGCTCGTAGAAAGCGAGGGCCAGCTGCCTGACACGGTTCGACTGCGCCAGGTCCACGTGATAGCGTCGGGCCATCGCTTCCACGGTGGTATCGCGAATGTCCTCGTGATGGGTGCGCCCCAGCAGGTCATAGAGCACACCGTCGCGCAGCGCGGTGTCGGCAACGGTCATCTTTTCCACACCCAGTTCCTGGAACAGGGTGAGCATGATTGCGAGCCCGCCCGGCAGTACCGGCACACGGTCACCTTTCACGCCGGGTAGATTGAGTGAGTCAAACCCGCCGGCCTTGAGCGCTTTTTCACGCAGCCATTCCAACCCCTCCAGGGAGATACCTTCCGTGGTGATCTTGTTTTCCTGAAGGATGATGCCCAGTGCCTTGGCGGTGCCGCTCGATCCATAGGCATCCCGCCAGCCTTCCTTCTGAAAGCGCGAGGCAATCAGTTCGAGTTCCTTGCGCGCGGCCAGCTGGGCGTCCCGGAAGCCTTTCTTGTCCATGACCCCACCGGGAAAATAGCGCTCGGAGTAGCTCACGCAGCCCATGTAAAGGCTGTCGAGCACCTTCGGTTTCAGGCGGTGACCGATGATGAATTCGGTAGAACCGCCGCCGATATCCACGACCAGCCGCTGATGCGGGGAGGGCGGCAGGCTCTGGGCGACGCCCACATAAATCAGCCGCGCCTCTTCGCGCCCGGCGATGATCTCGATCGGATAGCCGAGGATGGCTTCGGCCTGCTTGACGAACTCGTGCGCATTTTTCGCCACCCGCAGCGCGTTGGTACCGACCACGCGCACCGCGTCTTCGGGCAGGCCGTGCAGGCGTTCCGCGAACAGGCGCAGCGCGGCGAATGCGCGCTCTGCCGTCTGCGCTTCGATCCGGCGGTCGCCGGTGATGCCGGCACCGAGGCGGACAGTTTCCTTCAGCGCGTCCAGAGGGTATAACTGATCGTTGACCACCCGCGCGATTTGCAGGTGAAAGCTGTTGGAGCCGAGATCGACGGCGGCAAGCGTTTGACTGGTCATGTGCGTGTGCTGGTTTCGCCGCAGTATGTCATAGGCCGGCCACTGCCAGCGTGTGTCACAAATCCGTCACTGATGAGACGTATCGTGTCGAAACAGTCCAAGAAAACCATCCCCCCCCGAAAGAAAATGGCGACGCGCCGCAAAACCCCGCTGAAGACGCGTGATCGCTTTCTCAACCGTGAACTGCAGTTGCTGGCGTTCAACCGAAGGGTGCTCGCGCAGGCCGAGGATCCCTCGGTACCCTTGCTGGAACGCCTCAAATTCCTGACCATTCTGTCGGCCAATCTCGATGAGTTTTTCGAAATCCGCGTGGCGGGGCTCAAGGAGCAGCTGAAACTGAACTCGGCCGCCCGCGGGCCGGACGGGCTTTCGCCGCGCGAAGTCTTCCGGCGGGTCACCCAGGAAGTGCACGCCATGGTGGTGCGGCAGTACTTGGTACTCAATGAAAGCCTGTTTCCGGCGCTGGCCGCCGAAGGCGTCCGCTTCCTGCGACGCTCGCAATGGACGCCCAAGCAGCAAGCCTGGGTC
>CAYSKY010000177.1:0-6454 GCA_964431425.1 uncultured Burkholderiales bacterium | reverse complement strand
CAGCCCGTGCACCGCCGCCCGCCGCGCTGGCGTCGCCTGCTGCGCGTAGCGCTTTGATGGTGGCGCCCGCTTCGTCGGCCCACTTCTTCGCCTCAGCTAGCTTGCCGGTTTCTCTCAAAACAGAGGCGTAGATGAGCTTGGCGTCGGCGCTGTTGCGTTGGGTGACATTACTGCGCGCTTCAATCGGCAGTTTCTCGTAGTAGTCGATAGCGCGCGTTGCAAGGCTTTGCACCACGTCAATACGGCCGGTTGGCTGCATTTCTTTAAGGAAATCATCGAGCAAGAATTCCACCAGCTTCTCGGCCTCACCACGCGACGCCTCAGACACCACCCGCGTCCTGATCGCCACGGCCTCGGCACCTTTGGCACGCTGTGCGCTTGAAACTGCATCGGCTTCGGCGCCCTGGGCACGTTCGGCATTCAAGACGGCCACGCCTTCGGCACCTTTGGCGCGTTCTGCGCTCAAAACGGCTTTAGCTTCAGCGGCCTTGGCAAGGTCTGCACTTGAAACTGCTTCGGCTTCGGCAGCCTTGGCACGCTGGGTGCTCATGTAACCGTAGATGGCGCTGCCAACAGCCAGCACCGAAAGCACCGCACAGCCAGTTGCAATTTGGCGGGCGCGGACGAGGGCTTTGCGTGTGGCAGCCGCGCGTTCGCGTTGTGCTTCGAGATTTTTCTCCGCTTCGGCCAGTGCTTCCCGCTCCAAGCGTTCTGCGCGGCTGGCTTTGACGACACCACACAACACGTCGTGCGTCAGTTCCACGCGGCGCACGTCCAGCCGTTCTTCGATGCGCAGCAAGCGGCGATTCACCAGCGTGGCGAGTGTGGTGGCCGCGTCAGGTTGGGCGCCAGCGACGGTAAAGGCTTTCAGCAAGCGTTCTTCCGCAAGGTTTTCGCGGTAGCCGGAGTCGGTCAGCAGTTCGTCCTCAATGACTTTGCGCACGGCAGCCGGCTGGTCGGCCAGCGCGCGTTCGTAGAAATCACTGAGGATGGTGTCGTGCGAACCGGCCAGCAGGTCGGCCGAAATTTCACTGCGGCCCTGGGCGATGCGCGCATTGTTGAGTTCGCGGCAGATCAGGCTCAGCAGCGAGGGTTCCACCTCGGCATTGGGCAGTTCCGAACCACCGGCCACAAAGCGCACGATGGCCTCGGCGATCTCCTGCGTGACCAGCTTGCCGCCCGGCCGCATCACGGCGGCCAGGGCCTGCTGACCGGTCATGCGGGCCAGCCGCATGCGGTTCTGCGTGATCGAGGGCATGTTGCCCTTCACGCCTTCCAGATGCGCCAGGTAATCCTCGCGCAGGGCGATCAGGATGCGGTAATCGGCGCGGTTGAAATCGAAGCGCTCGGTGAGGGTGTCGTCGTGTTCCAGCCGGTCTTCGAGCAACTTCGGCGGGCGGTTCTCAACCAGATCGGCAAGGTCTTCGATGAACCCGGCTGCTCGCTTCCTGCCTGCATCGTCGGCCTGCGCCAGCGTAAAGATCTCTTCGAACTGGTCGAAAATCAGCAGCGGGATGACCGTCTTGCCGTTGGCATCCTTGAGGATGTCGTCGCGGTGATGCAGGAATTCCCACAGCGACTCGCCCTGCTCCGCCGTGCGGGGCTGTGACCACTGGCCGGAAACAGCGGTGGCTTGAAAAATGGCCTGCTTGATCTGCTCTGACGGAGACGGCGACTCTGGTGAATAGTCGACGCGTACATAGACCGGGCAATAGCCCTCGGGCCGAAGGCGCGGCACAATGCCGGCGCGCAGGATGGACGTCTTGCCAAGACCCGACTGACCAAACAATACCGTGAGCAACTTGCGCTGCACGCGGCGCCCGAGTTCGCCCACCTCCTCCTCGCGGCCGTAAAAGTAGCCACGCGTTTCTTCGGTAAACGAGGCCAGCCCCAGCCAGGGGTGGTTGGCGTCGATGGCGGACTGCCCCGCCTCGTCGATGGCGCTCATGCTGACCTCCCGGAGGTCAGCATTTTCAGGCGTTCCACAAATTCGTGCGAGGCTTCGCCGCCCGGCACCTGGGTGATGT
Organism: uncultured Burkholderiales bacterium; assembly: GCA_964431425.1. Lineage (GTDB taxonomy): Bacteria > Pseudomonadota > Gammaproteobacteria > Burkholderiales > Usitatibacteraceae > UKL13-2. Next base: position 4,427 of record CAYSKY010000177.1, on the reverse strand, counting down.
GCACGGCCTTGAATTTGTCAGGCACGTGGGCGGCGCGTTCGTCCACCGGGTCCACGCACACCGGCAGGATGAAGATCGCATCGTCGGCCATGTTTCGCGAGCGGTCCAGCGCGTAGTTCCATTCGCGGCGGAAATAGGCTTCCAGCCGGCGCTCGGTCGCCGCTGATATAACGGGGATTAAAAACGCGCAGCGGGCGATGTTCTTCTGGATCTTGCGGTCGAAGTCATCGCCGCTTTCCAGCCGCTCCATGTCAAACCAGGTCTTGATGCCGGCCGCATCCAGCGAGGCCTTGAGTTTTTGCACGGCAGCCAGGTCTTCGCGTGCATAGCTGATGAACACGGCGTTTTCCGGCATTTCGCGCTCGGGCGGCAGGAAGCGTTGCGGTGTGCCACCGGTCATGGGGATCACATCGGCGGGACGGCGGCGCGCCATCCAGCGGCGGTGCAGCTCATCGACGAACTGCTCGGCACCGGTGTAAACGCGGGTGCGCACGCTGACCTGCTGCAGGAAGGTCATGAGGCGTTCATCGCTTTCGCTGTGGTCATCCGCCAGCACTTCGCCCACTTCGCGCGGGTCCGACAGGCGCCGGCGCTTGGCCATACGAAGGAACATGCGCACCAGCCAGTTGGAAAAGTTGCTGCCAATGAGCAGGATGTGGCTGTGCTCGAGCTCGTAAAACAGCTTTTCCGGGGTGAGGTGCTCGCGCTGCAGCGCGCAGACGAACTCCAGCATGTCCTCATCAGAGACCACATAGGTGGGCGAGGCTGAGCAGCGGCCCAGCAGGTGATACACCACGGGGCGCTGCAGGTGCTCCCGCTCGGCGGGAATATCGGCGACGCGGTTGGGCGAGTAGCTGATGGCCTCGGTGGATTGCGCGCCGGAGAAACGCTCGGTGTTGATGGCCTGTTCGAGGAAGGAATCAAAGGTGGTGCTGACGAAGAGATCAAAGTCGGTGATCTGCGCCAGCTGCCGTAACGCCTTGGGCGGCTCGAAGGTGATTTCGCGCAGGATGCTGCGTACGCGGGTGTAGGTATCCTCGCGCCGGCCGCGTGCCGACAGGAACCAGCAGACCACGTCGTTGAGCGTATAGGGCGACGGCAGCTGGCTGGTATCCACGCCCAGCTTGACGGCCAGCTTGTCGGCCAGCCAGTCGTAAAAGAGTTGCGGGCCGGATTCGGTCTCGACCTTCAAGAGTTCGGGCCCGATGATGGGGATGACGCGGCGCTCTTCGATGAAGTTGAGCAGATCGTCCCAGGCGTCCTCATCAAGACTGGATGCGCGCGGTTCAAGCGGATGCACGTTACTCACCGGCATTTCCCCTTGGTAAGAGGAAACCGACTGCTCAGACAGCTCAACATGGTGCGCACTCCCTGGTGTTTGTGCGTGATGCTGTGTTCTGCTGCGGCCCAGCCGACGTCGTTGTGGTGTGGGACCCGGTCTTTGGCTGGTTGATTTTCTTGTGCTTCGCTGGCGCCCTTCCGCCCCCGGTTCACGGATATAAAACAGACGCGGCGAAGTGGGTCGAATATAACGGCCTCACCATCGTGGGTCAAACGGGAATCTCCCTGATTGGCCCGAACGCGGTTTAAGGCCTCCGACTGGGCGTGCGGCTTGACGGTGGCGTGTTCATGTTGCAGCGCACCCGAAAGACCATGCGCATCACGGGTAAACTGCACCAAAGCTGCTGCGGCGAACTTGCATTCCAGTCCGCCAAAAAAACACTCGGAACCACCGTGGAAAAAATCAATAAAGAAACGCTGACCGGCGATTTGTGGGGCGGCCTTGCTGCCATGCTGGTCGCCCTGCCCTCCGCCATCGCGTTCGGCGTCACCATCTTCGCGCCACTGGGCGGTTCCTACGCCGCGCAAGGCGCCATCGCCGGCATCCTTGGTGTGACTGCATTGGGCCTTATCGCCGGCGCCTTTGGCGGCACCAAGCGGCTCATCACCGCGCCCTGCGCCCCTGCCGCCGCCGTGTTGTCTGCGCTGGCCATCCAGTTGATACAAGGTGGCGTGACGCCGGAATCCGCCGTGCTGCTGCTGACGCTTACCGGGCTCATGTCAGGCCTGCTGCAACTCTCATTTGGGCTAGTGGGCCTGGGCCGGCTCATCAAGTACATGCCGTTCCCGGTGGTGAGCGGTTATCTCACCGGCGTGGGTCTCATCATCATCGTCAGCCAGATCCCGAAGTTTCTGGGCGTACCAAAAGGAACGTCGTTCTGGCAGTCGCTGATCAGCCCCTCGCTTTGGCAATGGCAGGGCCTGATCGTCGGCATCGTGGTGGTGGCGGTGATGTCGGCCGCGCCGCGTTTCACCAAGGCGGTACCGGCGGCGATCCTCGCGCTGACAGCCGGCGTGCTGGCGTACTTCGGCCTCGCCTCGTTCGACCCGGCACTGCTCAAGCTCACTGGCAACGCGCTCATCATTGGCCCGTTGGGCGGTGGTGATGCCAACTTCAGCGACGCCATTCTGGGCCTCTGGAAATCCATCGGCGGACTGGGCATGGCCGACGTGGCCAAACTGCTGGTCCCCGCGACCACGCTGGCGGTGCTGCTGTCCATCGATACCCTGAAAACCTGCGTGGTGCTGGACGCCCTCACCCGCTCGCGCCACGACTCCAACCGCGAACTGGTCGGCCAGGGCCTCGGCAACATGGCGTCGTCGTTGATCGGTGGCGTGTCCGGTGCCGGACAGATGGGTGCCACGCTGGTCAACATGTCCAGCGGCGCGCAGACCAAACTCTCCGGGCTTATCGAAGGTGGCCTCGCGCTGGTGGCGTTCCTGATACTCGGCGCCTACATCGCCTGGATTCCGATCGCCGCGCTGGCCGGCATCCTGATCGTCATCGGCTTTCGCATGTTCGACCGCAACAGCTTGCACCTGCTGAAGTCGCCGGCCACCATTCTTGACTTCGCCGTGATCGTCACGGTGGTCGTCACGGCCATCAGCTTCAGCCTGATCGCGGCCTCGGGCGTGGGCATCGCGCTGGCCATTGTGCTGTTCATCCGCGAGCAGATTCGCGGCAACGTGGTGCGCAGCAAAATGTACGGCAACCAGAAGTTTTCAAAATGCGTACGCCTGCCCACCGAGATGCACGTACTGGAAAAGAAAGGCGACTGCGCCGCCATCCTGGAGCTGCAGGGCAGCCTGTTTTTCGGCACCACCGACCAGTTGTTCACGTCCCTGGAAGGCGAGCTCAAGACCAAGCAGTACATCGTGCTGGACATGCGGCGCGTGCAGTCGGTGGACCTCACCGCCGTGCATATGCTCGAACAGATCCAGGGCATGCTGGCTGAGCGCAAGGCCTACCTGATCTTCAGTCACCTGCCGGAAAACGTGCCCAGCGGACAGGACATGCGCAAGTACTTCGACGCGCTGGGCCTGGTGCGCGAGGAACGGCGCGTGCAGACATTTGGCGAACTGGATGAAGCGCTGGAGTGGATTGAAGAGCGCCTCCTGGCCGAGGAGCAGTTGGTACGGCCGGACGAGCAGGCGCTGGAACTGCGCGAGATCGACATCTTCATCGGCCGCAAGGATGAAACCATTGCCGCCATCGAATCAGCGATGGAGCGCAAGTCCTACAAGACGGGCGAGAAGATTTTTTCGCGTGGCGACCGGGGCGACGAACTGTTCCTGATCCGGCGCGGCGCGGTGCGCATCATGCTGCCGATCTCCGAGCGGCAGTCACATCACGTGGCCACCTTCGGGCGTGGCGACTTTTTCGGCGAGATGGCGTTCCTGGAACCCGAGCCGCGCTCGGCGGATGCTTTTGCCTACAGCGATACCGAGTTGTTTGTGCTTTCACGCAAGCGCTTTGAGACGCTTTCGGCGGCGCATCACCGCGTGGGCATCGGCCTTGCGCTCAGCGTGGCGCGCGTGGTGGCCAGCCGGCTGCGGCACGCCAACACGGAGTTGAGTGCGCTGCATCGCAGTTAGCGGGATGCGGCGCCGGCCCGCATCAATTGGCAAAACACCAGCATTGGCGCGCCTTCCAGGCCATTTTTGCCCGGAAAGTCGCGCCAATGCTTGAGTTTGGCAATTTTCTGCGCGGTGACTGCTAGGCGGCAGGCGCGCGCAGTGCGGCGAGCAATGCCCCCGCCTCCACCGGCTTGGGGAGGAAATCATCCATGCCCGCGGCCAGCACCGCTTCGCGATCGCCAGCCATCGCGTTGGCTGTGAGCGCAACGATGCGCGTGCGCGGCGCACCCAGTTCGGCTTCGCGCCGGCGGATCTCGCGGGTGGCATCGTAGCCATCCATCACCGGCATCTGGCAATCCATCAGCACGCAGTCGAAGCGTCCCGGCGCCCACTTCTGCAGGGCCTCAGCCCCGTCGTGCGCAAACTCGGTGAAATGCCCGGCCGCCTCCAGCATGGCGCAGGCCACTTCCTGGTTGATTTCGTTGTCTTCCACCACCAGCACTCTGAGG
>CAYSKY010000176.1:4071-6476 GCA_964431425.1 uncultured Burkholderiales bacterium | reverse complement strand
CAATGAAAAACATCGACGCGCCGGTCGAGTGCATGTAGCGGATCAGCCAGCCCCACGACACATCGCGCATGATGTATTCGACCGAACCGAACGCCAGCTTGGCATCCGGCTTGTAGTTCATGGTCAGGAAAATGCCGGTAACAATCTGCAGCACCAGCACCACCATGGCCAGCGAGCCGAAGTAGTACCAGAGGTTGAAGTTTTTTGGTGCGTAGTATTCCGAGACCTGTGATTTGTACAAGGCCATCAACGGGAAGCGCTGATCCGTCCATACAATCAGCTTGCCCAAAGGGCCGCCGATCGGCGGATCAATTGCGGGTTTCTGAGCGGCCACGGGTCAGGCTCCTTTGATATCGGCGTCGATCGTGAGCGTGGTGCCCACGATCTTGTAGGGGGTGACATCCAGGTTCTTCGGTGCCGGCATGCCTTTGAATACACGGCCGGCCATATCGAACTTGGACTGGTGGCAAGGGCAGAAGAAACCTCCCGGCCAGTCGGCACCGAGGTCGGCCGGACCGATTTCCTTGCGGAAGGTCGGGGAGCAACCCAGATGCGTACAGACGCCCTTCACGACAAAAACTTCCGGCGATGCTGACCGGTTGGCGTTCTTGGCAAACGCGGGCTGCGATGATTTCTCGGACATCGGGTCCGCCAGCAAAGCATCGTTCTTCGCAAGCTGCGCAACTTGTTCAGGGGAGCGACGGATGATCCAGTGCGGTGCACCGCGATACTCTACGGTCACAAGTTGACCCGGCTCAACTTTTGAAATGTCGTACTCGACTGCGGCGCCCGCCGCCAGTGCCCGTGCGGAAGGAAACATACTACCGATGAATGGCACGGCCACAGTCGCGGTCGCGCCGGCGCCGACCACGGAGGTGGCGGCGATGAGGAAACGGCGCTTTTTGGGATCTACATCAGGGACGATTGCGCTCATATTCGATTCTTTAGGCGTGTTGGCCGGAGAGGAGGCAGAAACCCCGCGCGGCCGGGGAGGAGGGGTCAGACCGCTATTTTAGCGAATGCACCTGTAAACTTAAAGCCCTAAGCGTGTTTTCCCTTTTGCAGCAATCGTTTACAGTGTGCTTGTGGTAACAAACGTAAGATGTTTTTGGCTTCAAAGTGACGGTGTTGCCGCCGCCTGGGGACAAGTAAACACTTCCAATATCAAGGGGATAGAGATGAGTTTCACATCGGAATTCAAGGAATTTGCAGTCAAGGGCAATGTAGTGGACTTGGCGGTGGGCGTCATTATCGGTGGTGCGTTCGGCAAAATTGTCGATTCGGTCGTCGGCGATCTCATCATGCCGGTCGTTGGAAAACTGTTCGGCAGCCTGAATTTTTCCGACATGTTCATCGCCCTGAAGGATGTACCGGCCGGCACCGCCATTACTCTTGACGCGGTCAAGAAAGCAGGCATTCCGGTGTTCGCCTACGGCAATTTCCTGACGGTGGCCCTCAACTTTCTGATCCTCGCTTTCATCATCTTTCTGATGGTGAAGCAAATTAACCGGCTGAAGAAAGATGCCCCTCCCGCCCCGGCCGCGCCGCCACCGACACCGGAAGATATTGTTCTGCTCCGCGAGATTCGGGACTCTCTGAAGAAGTAAGCGCTGGCATCCGAGCGCGCTGTCCGGCGGCTGGTGGCGGTTCATCCTGTTTCTCTTGCCGCCGCCGGCTTGAACCGGCGGCGGAATACCCCCAACTTCAAACCATTACCCCGACTACCCTTCACCTATGCGCCGCCTCTGGCTGGTCTTCACCGAATTTGTTGCCATCACATTGGCGGTGGTGTTTGTTGTGACCTTGATCCGGCCGGACTGGAATCCCTGGCGGCGCAACGTCGTGGAAATCCGCGAATCCGGTGCCGGGGGCGGACTATTGGCGGTCGGGGGGCAACCAGGTTTGCGCCCCAGCTACGCCGATGCGGCGAAAAAGGCCATGCAATCGGTGGTCAATATCTCTTCCTCGCGCGAGGTGCGCCTGCCTCAAAACCACCCGTTGACCAATGACCCCTTGTTCCGGCGTTTTTTCGGGCAGCAGGATGAGCAGGGTGGCGAACAGCCGGAAATGCAGGGCAGCCTCGGGTCGGGTGTCATAGTCAGTGCCGATGAAAAAGGCAGCTACGTACTGACCAACGACCATGTGGTGAGCGGTGCGGACGACATCCAGCTGATGTTTTCGGATGGCAGGACCTTGCCCGCGAAATTGGTCGGCACCGATCCCGAGTCGGACTTGGCGGTACTACGCGTAGAGGGTAAAGGCCTCACGCCCATTACTCTCGGCCAGTCAGACAAGTCCCAGGTTGGCGACGTGGTGTTGGCCATCGGCGATCCCTTCGGCGTGGGACAGACCGTGACCATGGGCATCATCAGCGGTCTCGGCCGCAACCGGCTGGGCGTGAACCG
>CAYSKY010000176.1:0-4061 GCA_964431425.1 uncultured Burkholderiales bacterium | reverse complement strand
ATCCAGACCGATGCCGCTATCAACCCCGGAAATTCCGGGGGGGCGCTGGTCGATACCAATGGCAATCTGCTGGGCATCAACAGCGTGATTTACTCCCGTACCGGCGGGTCGCTCGGCATCGGTTTTGCCATACCGGTCTCCATGGCCAAAGGTGTCATGGAACAGATCATCGCCGAAGGCTCGGTGACCCGGGGCTTCATCGGAATAGCACCCCAGGACGTGACGCCAGAACTTGCCGAGTCGCTGAAACTCAGCGCGGCACGGGGAGCACTTGTTGCACAGGTGACCAAGGGTGGTCCCGCCGATAAAGGTGGCATGAAAACCGGTGACGTCATCGTTGGCGTCGAGGGGAAGCCCATTCAGGACAGCGTGGCGGCCATGGCGGCCATCGCCGCTCTGAAGCCTGGTTCAACGGCCAAGTTCAAGGTCACCCGCAATCAAAAGGACATTGAGCTCGGCGTCAACGTGGCGCGCCGCCCGGCACCGCCCAAGGTGAGGCGTTCGCAGTAGTTACCCTTGCGAGGGTTCGGCCTCTGCGGTCTCGGCGGGACGCGGCTTGAGAAAGAGCCGCGCGCAGATCAGTCCGATCTCATAAAGGATGCAGAGCGGAATTGCCAGCGCCAGCATGGACGCCACATCGGGCGGCGTCACCACGGCGGCGATCGCAAACGCGCCGACGATGGCGTAACGGCGGATTTCAATCAGCGTTTCCAGTTTGACAATCCCGGTCGCGACCAGGACCACCACCACCACCGGGGTTTCGAACGCAACCCCGAAGGCAAAAAACATTCCGAGCCCAACATTGAAATAGTTTTCGATGTCCGGTGCCACCGTGATGCTTTGCGGCGCGAACTGCGCGATGGTGGCGAAGACAAACTTGAAAACAACGAAATAACAGAAGGCGATCCCGGCCACAAACAGGACCGTGCTGGAAATGATAAGGGGCGCGACAAAGCGCTTTTCATGCTGGTACAGGCCCGGCGCGACAAACGCCCAGATCTGGTAAAGGATGTAGGGCAAGACGGCTACAAAAGCGACCCAGAGGGCAATTTTGACTGGAATAAAAAACGGTGCGATCACGCCGGTCGCAATCATCTTCGAACCCTGCGGCAGCGCCGCCACCATCGGCTGCGCCAGGATGTCATACAGCTGCGGCGCAAAATAAACGCAGGGTAGGGCTGCAATTAGAAGCGCCCAGCAACACTTGAGCAGCCGGTCGCGCAACTCGACCAAATGCGAAATGAATGTGTCCTGAATTTCCTGGTTCATGCGCCGCTTCCCGATGAACCGGCCCGACGGACCGGCTCAATGCCGAAGTCGAAGGACCCCTGCATGACCGGAGTCACGTTGCCCGCCTCCCGTGGTGCGGCCATTGTGGCCGACATCCCCGCTTCCTGGGCTGCGAGCATCGATGCCTGAGCAACTGCGCCACCATCTGCCGGTGGCGCCAACTCGGCCGCGGCAGGCGGCGGTACAACCACCGCCTGCTGTTCGATGGCACGGATCTCAGACTCAAACGCGCTGGACTGCTGCTGCACAGACTGCTCAAACGCCCGCGCCGCCTCGGTGACCTCCTGCTTGACCTTGCTCAGCTCAGAAGCGTCCATCTCACGCTGGATGTCCGATTTCACGGTCGCAACATAGCGCTGCAGGCGTCCGAACATATGGCCGGCGGTGCGCGCCACCTTCGGCAGGCGCTCGGGGCCGATGACGATCAGCGCCACGACGCCGACCACGGCGAGTTCGGAAAAGCTGATGTCAAACATGGGCTGTCTGGAGGATTGCCGTCAGAAGGCGGCGAAATGCCGGGAACGAGGGAGGGATCCGGACCGCGCCGGCCTGTTTACCCCGCAGGGGTGTCGGCGACCGCGAAAGTAAATCAGCTCTTCTGCCGGTCTTTCACTTCGCCGTCGATGGTTGCACCGACCTTGTCCGCCACCTGGTCGGGCTTCTTTTCGGCGTCGTTCCCGCCCGCCATGCCGTCCTTGAATCCCTTGACCGCGCTGCCGAGGTCACTACCGACGTTGCGCAATTTCTTGGTGCCAAACAGCAGCACTACGACCACCAGCAGAATCAACAAATGCCAGATGCTGAATGCACCCATAAATTTCTCCTTGCAAATGATTCCGGTCGGATATGTCGCCAGCCGGATGGCGGGGCGGCTATTTGCCGAGCATCACTTTGAGTGGCTCACCGCCGGGTTTGTTGCCAAATACATGTATGTGCAGATGATACACGTCCTGTCTCCCCATCCTGCCAGTGTTGATCGCCGTGCGAAAGCCGTCGGTCAGTCCCTGTTCACGGGCCAGGATGGGTGCCAGATGCAACATCTTGCCGAGCAGGGTGATGTCGTCGGCGGTGCTATCGGAGAGGGTGGGAATGTACTTTTTTGGAATCAATAGAAAGTGTACGTCCGCGACGGGGTGGATGTCGTGAAAAGCCAGGACGTCATCATCCTCGTATACTTTTTTTGAGGGAATCTCGCCCCGGATGATTTTGCCGAAAATCGTCTCGTTGGTGGTCATGGGTTGGTCCGTGATTTCTTTTCATCCAGGCCGGAGGTGCCCTCGCGCCGCTCCAGCTCCGCCAGCACATCCGCCAGCGGGACGTCTTTGGCCGCGAGCATGACCAGCGTGTGAAACAGCAGGTCAGCCGCCTCCTTGGTCAGGTGCAGCTTGTCTGTACCTTTGGCCGCCAGGATCGCTTCAGTCGCTTCTTCGCCGACTTTCTTGAGGACCGCGTCCAGTCCTTTGGCGTACAGCGAGGCGACATAGGACGATCCGGCCGGCGCAGTGCGTCGCGCCAGCAGGGTGGATTCAAGGCGAAACAGGATGTCGCTATCGGACATGGGAGGGGTGCCGGGGCTTACTCGGAAAATTTGCCGGGCGATGTTAGCACGGGATCTTCCGCTGGATTGACCACCCAGCGGCCGTCATCCCGGCGCTGGAAAAAACAGTGACGGCGTCCGGTATGACAGGCAATTCCCCCCACCTGCTCGACTTTCAGGAGAAGCGTGTCCCCGTCGCAATCGAGACGAAGCTCGCGCACGTGCTGGATATGACCCGAGGTTTCGCCCTTCTTCCAAAGCGCCTTCCGCGAACGCGACCAGTAGTGGGCGTCGCCCGTATCCAGCGTGAGCGCCAGCGATTCGCGATTCATCCATGCCAGCATCAGCACCTCGCCGGTGCCGGCGTCCTGCGCAATCGCCGGGACCAGGCCCTGTTCGTTCCAGGTGACGGCGTCGAGCAGCGCCGCGTTCACAAGCGCACCTCGATGCCGCGTGAGGCCAAATGGCGCTTGGCCTCCCCGACGGTAAATTCGCCAAAGTGAAAAATGCTGGCAGCCAGGACCGCATCGGCTTTGCCCAGCGAAACGCCATCTGCGAGGTGGTCCAGCGTACCGACGCCGCCGCTGGCAATGACGGGCACGCCGACCGCTTCGGCGATCTGCCGGGTGAGCGCGAGATCAAACCCCGACTTGGTGCCATCGCGGTCCATGCTGGTTAGCAGGATCTCTCCCGCACCCAGCGCGGTCACGCGTTGCGCCCATTCCACGGCGTCCAGCCCGGTCGGCGTACGACCGCCATGGGTGTAGACCTCCCAGCCGGTGGCGTCCGGGCGTTTGCGGGCGTCGATCGCCACCACGATGGCCTGAGAGCCGAATCGCTGTGAGGCGGCACGGACCAACTCCGGATTGGTGACTGCGGAGGTGTTGATGCTGACCTTGTCAGCACCGGCGTTCATCAACCGGCGTACGTCATCAACCTCCCGCACCCCACCGCCTACGGTGAGGGGGATGAACACCTGATCGGCCACGCGCGAGATAATGTCGAGGATCAGGCCGCGCTGGTCGGAACTGGCGGTAATGTCCAGAAACGTGAGTTCGTCGGCGCCCTCGTCGTTGTAGCGCCTCGCGATCTCGACCGGATCACCGGCGTCGCGAAGGTTGACGAAGCTGACCCCTTTGACGACCCGACCGGCATTCACGTCGAGGCAGGGAATGATGCGTTTTGCGAGCAAGATGGAAATGACCAGAAGTTGAAAGTCCAGCATGGGCGCGGC
>CAYSKY010000175.1:0-6477 GCA_964431425.1 uncultured Burkholderiales bacterium | reverse complement strand
GCAAAAATGCCCGGAGAGGCGCGCCAATGCTGGCGTTTCGCTTATTAGAGCGGTCTAACTTTCTCCACGCGCCATCGCCAGCAGCCGGCCCAGCACCCGCTCCCCATCGGCACGCAGTCCGTTGTGTTCGTACTCGCTGGTGATCCATAGCTTCATGTTAGGCACGATGGCCGCAGTCTCTTCCGAAAACTGGCGGTGCACGTACATGTCGTCAAAGTAAACCGCCGCCGCTACAGGCACGGTATTGCTGCGCAGGCGATCGACGTCATATAGCACCGGCCACTCTTTGGTCTGCGCCAGCAGTTCTGCAGCAGCCTTCAAGGACTGGAGCTGCGGATAGACATCGAACATCCACGGGTAAATCATCTCGCCGGTGAACAACACCCGGTCCTCGCGGTCGAGGTCGAATTGCGGGAATTCCGGCAGCAGGCGTTGGGCCGACCAGGCGCTGGCATCGCCCTGGGTGTAGCAGGCCTCGTGCAGCAGGGAAAAGATCGGGTTGGTATCGAATGACTGCAGCTGCTCCAGATGAAACAGGAAGTTCCAGTTCATTTCGCTGCCGCGTCCCGGAATATCCACAAAAGCCTCTTCGACCAGATAGTGGATCGCTTCAAAGCCATCACTCATGCCGAACTGCAGCCCCAGCTGCAAAAAGCGCTGCGCGGTCAGTCGCGCGCCGCCCGGCATGCGTACATCGTGTTCGCGCAAGTGGGCCACGATCCGCTTCACGCGTGCCACGTCGTCCGGATAACGCTCGTAGTAAAGCCGGTTCTTGTCGATGACGCGCGGATAGGTGGCACGGTAAACATCGTCGGTGGGCCGTGTCAACGATGGAATGCCGCCGGTGATGAGCACTTTCGTCAGCCCTTCGGGTGCTGCCGAGAGGTAGCGCATCGCACAGAAGCCGCCATAGCTCTGGCCAAGGATGCTCCAGGGCTCGCCGCCGGCGAGGTGCTGGCGGATGGCCTCGGCATCGCGCACGATGTTGTCGGTCCGAAAATGCATCAGGTAATCGGCCTGCGCGCGGGCATCGGCAAATCCGGCCATGGTCTGCGCTGTCACCGGCGTCGAGAGCCCGGTGCCGCGCTGGTCCAGCAACAGCACGCGGAAATCCTGCAGCGCGCGTTTGATCCAGCCACTGTTGCCCATTGGGCGCGGCGAACCCGAACCGGGCCCGCCCTGAAAGAACACGAGATAGGGCTGACGGCTGTTTTCGCGCCCCGGAGCAATCACTTCGCGCGCGAACACGCGGATGGTTTTGCCGGGTCGGTTGTAGTCCAGCGGGAGATCAAAAAAATGATTATTGAGAATAAGGCCCGGTATGGAATTGCTCGAATCGATCATGGCGTGCGCGGAAAATGAATGAAGGCGACATTGTAGGCGCTGGCAAGGCTGGCCGGACGGCACAGCTGCACGCATGCAACAGCCAATCGGCATACAATTTCCCCAGATCGCGGCCCTGCCCTCCACATCAACAGCGATCAATGAGGCGCGTAACCGATGAAACCCCCCGTCCGCATTCCACCGCGACAAAAGCTGAGTGTGTTCGGCACGCCGTGGCCATTGGACCCGCCCTTGTTGCGCATTCGCCTGCGTTACATCACCGCACGCTTCCTGCAAATGCCCGAACCGCGCATGTCGCTTCGCAATACCGAGGAAATTTTGCGCTTCGCCCAGCAAATGATGGACGACGGCACGCCGCGCGCGGCCATCGAACTGGTGCGACTGGCCATTGAGGAGGATCCGGAGCAGCGCCCGCTGTGGCTGTTGCTGCTGGGCCACGCGTTCGAAAGCGACGACGCCGCTGAGTTTGCCGAACTGGCGCGCGCCTTCGGCCAGCAGTTTCCAGCCGACGAAGCCCAGCCCGAGATCGGCAACATGGGTAAATGGCTGGCGTCCCCCGGCCACCCGCCGCCGGATCCCGCACGTTCCGCCGCCTGGTCACCCGCCGCCCTGCTTGGCCGCAATCATGAGTCCCAACAGGACTTCCACGCGCGCCTGCAACAGTTGTCGCTCTCGCCACCGCAACGATGAACACGCCCGCCAAACCCGGCAGCTTTGATCGCGGCGATATCACAGGCCGCCATCGCGCCCTCGACAAAAGCATCGCGGCGTTCAAGGCGCGCGATGCCATCAACAGCGTCGGCCAGGCCGTGCGCGCATTCGAAGAACAGACCCGGCCGGAGCGCGAGACCCTGCTCAAGACGGGCCTGTTCCAGATGCGCGATGAACAGGCCGCCGCCCTGTGGATGGCCGAACGTTACGAACACCTGCGCGCCATGGCCTGCGCCAATGTGCCGCGCGTGTTTGACGACGCCGCCAGCGACCGCAACCAGCGCATCCAGGCCTGCGCGCTGGCCATGCTGCTGTGCGGGCACGCCACCAAGTGGGGCAAGTTCGCCGGCAACCGCGCGGCGCCCGATGCGCGCGAATGGTTGCACCAGATTTTCCGCACCGCGGTGGCATTCGGGGTCGACGCCGGTGTAATCAGCCAGCGCATCGAGGACCAGCAGTTCGATGCAACGGTGGAGGCACTCTATGTGCGCGCCCTGCTACTGGATCGTTTTGCCAGTGGCAACCTGCCGCCCAACCGCCTTGAAATCCTCGACAACTGGCTGGTGGCGTGGATGGGCTCGCTATGGCTCACGCGGGCGCCGGTGCCCGGTGAGCCCACGCTGGGGGTCAACACCGCCTCGCCACAGCGCGGCCTGGTGCCGCACTTTGACGGTGACGGCGCACACCTGTTTCTGAGCCTGCAACCTTTGCTGCGGCAGCTGGACCGTACCATCCGTGAATTCCACCACGGCCGCATTTTCCCGGGCTGGGGTGTCGGCGCGGCCGCCCCCATGGAAGAACACGTCGCGGTGATCGATTTCCTCGAGCGCGAGTTCCTGCTCATCGAGCAGGCACAACGCCAACGCAGCCAGCGCGGCCGGCGCGTTTCGTTCGGCACCAACGCGGTGGTGGGTGTGTTCTTCGGCTTCGAAGAAATATGTCGCATGGCGTTTGCCTCCGAGCGCATGAATACACTCTCAGGTGGTGGCACGGAAATCGGCATTCGCAATGCCATCAACCTCAACGATGTCAGCGAAGGCGGCCTCGGTCTCGACATGGTGGAAGACGACGCCCGCCGCGTGCAGGTCAACGAACTGGTCGCGATCCGGCTCGAGAAAGGCAAGCCCTGCCTGCTCGGCGTGGTGGTACGAAAATCGCCACTCCAGCGCCCCAGCGCCACCTTGATCGGCGTGAAAGTGCTCGGCAAGGCTCCGGTGTTTACTTCACTGGAACGCGTCGATGAAGCCACCAACAGCTGGCAACCGGACCAGGGCATCCTGCTTGCCGGCTCTGCCGCCGACGGTTTCGCCGATTCAATCGTCATCAGCGACAAAACCTATGTGGCCAACGCACCGCTGGTGGTGACCATGGGCTCAGCCACGTTTGAGCTTTATCTGCGCCGCATCCGTCAGCAGGGCCCGGGCTGGCGCATGGCGGCGTTTGACGCCGTGCCGGCGGCTTGATGGCTAACGGCCGATGCGCCGCAAGGCCCGCGTAATCACCCCCCGACTCTCCGCCTGTTGCACGCTGCTGGCCTTCAGTACGCCCTGCCTGGCGGCCGGCGCCGACCCCCTGCCCGCCGTGACCGTGACCGCCACGCGGCTGCCTGCGGACGCCTTCAGCACGCCCGCCGCGGTCGATAGCGTCGACGGCGACACCCTGCGTGAGGGGCAGCTGCAGGTGAATCTGTCTGAGACGCTGGCCCAGATACCGGGCGTGTTCGTACAGAACCGACAGAACTTCGCGCAGGACCTGCAGATTTCCTCACGCGGTTTCGGTGCACGCGCATCGTTTGGTGTGCGCGGCATCAAGGTGATGATCGACGGTATCCCGGCCGGCGGCCCGGACGGGCAGGCACAGGTGGCGAGCTTTTCAATCGGCAGCGCAGAACGGGTGGAAGTATTGCGCGGCCCCTATTCCGCGCTGTATGGCAATGCGGCCGGCGGGGTCATACAGCTGGTGACGCGGGCGGCACCTGACGCATGGCGCTACGACGCAGGTGTGGCCGGCGCATCGGCCGGCACGTCACGCTTGGGCGCCAATTTCGGTGTGCCGATCACCAATGCCATGGGGGCGACGCTGGATGTCTCGCGCATCGAAACCGACGGCCTGCGCGCGCAAAGCGCTGCCACCCGCGAACTCGTCACCGGCCGCATCGATGTGAAGTCGGCTGATGCGACCTTCTTGCTGACGGCGCACCATCTTAACCTTCCATCCGCACAGGATCCGCTGGGCCTGACACGGGCACAGCTGAACGCCGATCCCGACCAGACCGCCCCGGCCGCCATTGCCTTCAACACCCGCAAAAGCACGCGCCAGTCACAAATCGGAGGCGTGGCGGATTGGCGGTTGACGGCCGGCACCAGCCTGCGCGCCATGGCCTACGGCGGGCGGCGCGATGTCACGCAGTTCCAGTCGATTCCGGTAGCCGCGCAAGCGCCTGCCACGCACCCCGGCGGCGTGATCGAATTTGCCCGCAACCTTGGCGGCGCGGACCTGCGCGTGGTGCAGGTGCATGCTGACGGCATGCTGCGAATGATGGCGGGCATCGCCACCGACATTCAGCGCGAAGACCGGTTGGGCCGGCAGAACTTTGTGGGCAGTCAGCTCGGTGTGGCCGGCACCCTGCGCCGCGACGAAACCAACCACAGCCAGAGCCGTGATGCGTATGCCCAGGTCGAGTGGGTGCGCGAAACACTGGCGGCATTTGCCGGCATACGCGCGACCCGCGTGAAATTTGTGAACGAGGACCGCTATGTGGTGCCCGGCAATCCCGATGACAGCGGCAGCCGGCGCTACGCGGCCACGACGCCGGTGACGGGCGTTGCCTGGAACCCCGGTAAAAATCACCACCTGTTCGCCAGCATCGGCCGCGGCGTGGAAACACCCACCGCGAACGAGCTCGCGTATCGCGCCGACGCGCAATCGGGCCTCAATCTCGCGCTGCAGCCCGCGCGCAGCCGGCACATTGAAGCCGGCTGGCGTGGTCGCGATCGCGGAGGGCAGGCGTCGCTGGTATGGTTTCGGGCCGACACCGAAGCGGAAATCGCCGTGCTCAGCAACAGTGGCGGCCGCGCCACGTTCCAGAATGCGGGACGCACCCGCCGCAGCGGTCTGGAGGCGGCATTGGACTGGCGCCTGCACGCGGTACTGAGCGCGCAGTTCGCATTTACCTCGCTCAATGCCCGATACCGGGATAGCTTCCGCAGTTGTGCGACCAGCCCCTGCCTGACGCCCGATCTGCTCACTCCCGCAGGCAATCGTCTGCCCGGGGCTCCGCAGAAACTGGGCTTCGCCGCGTTGCGATGGCAGGCGGCGGACTCTCTGGCCGCCGCGCTGGAATGGCGCCACCAGGGACGCATGATGGTCGATGACGCCAACAGCGATGCGGCCGGCGCTGCCTCGACACTGGCCGGCGCCGTAACCTGGCGGGGCGCGACCACAAAAAACAGCTGGCGCGTCAGCTTGCGCGGCGAAAACCTCACCAACCGGCGCGGGGCGCAAACGGTCATCGTCAATGAAGCCAACGCGCGTTATTTCGAACCCCGCCCAGCCCGCAGCCTGATGCTTTCCCTGGAATTCACAGGCCGCCAGTAACATCGATTGGCCAAACTCAAGCACTGGTGCGCCTTTCCGGGCAAAAATGGCCTGGAAGCCGCGCCAGTGCTGGTGTTTCAAAATCCAACGCTGCGCCCGTGCTTGCCAGTCTCACACCGCTTCGCTCCGCGCTTTCTGCATTTCGTCACCCGTACCTTGGTTCGCCCGCCCGCCTTCGCTAGAGTGGTAACTGCCCCCGTGGGTATTCCCCCTGCCAATCATCGGACACCACACATGACGCCATCCCGTCTCTCCACCCGCCCAATGCAACGACCGTACCGCTGGCTGGTGCCGGCCGCTCTGCTGATGGCGCTGGCCGCCGGTTCGGCCCAGGCCGACGTCGGCGAGTTCATCACCAACCTGTTCCGGTCCGGTCCGCTGATGACCATGGAGATCAACACACCCAAGCAGCGCGTTTCCCTGCGGGTCAACGGCTCGGTGACCTTTACCGACGCCGAAGATGACGTGGAAACCGTCAAAGGCCGGGTGGCGCTGCAGGAACGACGCGACTTCAAGACCTCGCGCATGGTGTTCGAAGGCGACGGCAAGGGCGCCGTCCAGCGTACCTTTACCGTCGACGGCAAACCCGCCCCCAACGATGCGGAGGCCAGGCGTTGGCTGGCGACGATCATCCCCGCCGTGCTGCGCGAAACTGCACTCGACAGCGACCGGCGGGTTAGGCGCCTGCATGCCAAAGGCGGACCCGCCGCGGTCATCGCCGAGATGGAGCGCATCGAATCAGGCTACGCCCGCGCCTGTTATGTGAACGGCCTGACGATGCTGGGCCCGCTCAATGACGAGTCGGTACGGCGCACGGTGCAGGTG